>NZ_FQZG01000037.1 GCF_900141915.1 Tessaracoccus bendigoensis DSM 12906
CCGTTTGAGCAGGATCCGATGCTCATTGACGACGACGGCGCATCGTCAGCAGACAACACGGCCAACTCGCCATTGACTTGCGGATCCTGCTCATTTCCCAGGGCAGCCTCACACAGCCTTCTCATCGCCTCGGGAAACAGAGCCGAACACGCCCAAACCGACATGGGCTACCTCGTCGATTCCATCCGGCGCAGGGCACAGATCTCGACCACCGTCTCAACGAGTTGGGTCATCGTCTGCGTGGTGAACCTGAGGATCAGCCAGCCCTCCCGCGCCAGAAGGACGTCCCTCTCCCGGTCTCCGTGAAAGCCCTGGTGGGTGTGGTGGAACTCCTCGCCGTCGAACTCAAGGCCAAGCTTCAGGTCTGGAAAGCCGACGTCCAGAAAGCGCACCACGGACCCGATCTTGACCCTGAGGTTGCTCCTCCACCCCTTGATGCCGGCGTCCCGCAGGAGTCGATGGGCCAATCGCTCCAGCGGTGACCAGGGCTCGTCGCGGGAATCCTCGAGGATCTCGCGGCGCATCCGATTCCCCCGACGGTGTGGGCTCAGCCGCAGCGCCGACTTCAGTTGCGCCACCTTGACCACCCGCCTACGAAGTGCCTCGTCGACAACGTCGGGGCCCATCTCATCCATCAGATCGAGGACGGTCAGGGCGGTCACCGTCACGGGGATGCCCGACCGAACGGTAACGAGCCCCGGCGGGATGTAGCGCTGCTCGATGTCGTAGCCGGGCGCTGGTTCCATCTTGGCCGCGTTCGCTACCGTGATGCTGGGCCCCAAGTCAATGTCTGGCCACCAGGTCAGCTGCGCCGCCGACCTTCTGGTCACAACCACACCCGCATGATAGGCAGCCACGGCCTGCAGCCTGAGCCGTCGCTCCCGGTCGTCGTCAGTGCTTGAAGGTGGACCGTAGACGCCAGGCAGGAGCCTACGGATCTCACCGCGGCAGGCGCAAGAGTTCAGGGCCCGAGCCAGGTGGGGGTACTGGCGTGCGCTGGCGACGCCGTCCGATAGCAAGGCCGCAATCTCGGGATTCATGATTGTCAGCGTGCCTCGCCGAGCGCGGCCAAGTAAGGGCTTCCGCACAACCTGTGGATAACTTTGAGCAGGATCCGATGGTCATTGAAGGATCCGGAGCATTGTCAGCAGACAACGCGGCGACCCCGTCAATGACTTGCAAATCCTGCTCAAACCCGCACCCAGCTGCGGCTTGGCTCTCCTGGATCTGGTGGTTGGGGAGACTGAGCGGGGCCCCGCCGCGACGTGTCGGCGGGGCCCCGTTTCAGCGGTGGGGTCACCCGTGGGCCATGAACTCTTCCTCGAGCTGCTCGAGCGACTTGCCTCGGGTCTCCGGGAGCATCTTGTACACGAAGATCAGGGCGCACACGCCGAGGCCCGCAAAGATGACGCCCCCGTCCAACAGGGCTCTGGCGGTGCTGGCCGCCCGCGCAAGCGCGGCCTCGATGGGCTGGGCCCGGTGCTCGGTTGAGAGGATCTCCACGCCCCACGGTGCGTTGAACCCGGCCTCGCGGATCGCGGCCACCAATGATGGAAGGGCGAACCGCCCCTCCTCCGGATAGCGGCGGTTCTTGACGGTGTCTTCCTGCCACGATCCGACCCGCGCGTTCGGGTCAGACAGTTCGACCGAGACGATCGACGAGGCCGGGAGTTGAGCGATCTCCGAGTGGGGAGTCGCCATGTGCTCGATGTGCCAGACGTCGAGCACCATCCCTGCACCCGGGTGGTCTGCGGCCTGAATCAACCGCAGAGCATCGCCCGCCGTGGCGATGTTGGCCCACGGGAGGAACTCGATGGCCGTCCTGGCGCCGAGGTCTGCCGCCTTCGAGGCGACCGACCGGAACCGCTCGGCCCACCGTTCCAGATGCCACTCTGCGCCGGTCTCCTCGGGAGCGATCTTGAGCGTGGTGCCCCCCAACTGCTCCACGAAGTACAGCATCCGGTTGAGATCCGCGGCAGCCACCGGATCGGCGTCTTCATCGTTCCACCAGCCCGACAGGAACTCGACCTCCAACCGACGGATTCCGTTGTCGCGCAGGATGGCGCGCATGGTGTCGATTCCGAACCGCTGCTCGGCGGCTTCGAGGTCAGGCAGGACGAAGCCGAGACCGACGTAGCCCGCCCCTGCCACCGCTTCGACTCGGTGCTGGAACGACTCAGGCGACCTCACGTCCTCGTCGAGGGGGCTGGTGTCGCCTGCCGAGGTCCAGCACGTGGCGATCAGCTCGCTGGTCATACCGATGCCACCTCGACGCGGCGTCCGCTGCGCGCCGATTGCATCGCGGCCACGGCGAGCCTGAGCGCCGCGACGCCGTCGGAGAGCGACGGCGAGAACGAGCCACCGCCGTTGAGCGTGTCGACGAACGCCTTGAGCTCACAGGCGTATGCCTCGCGGTAGCGCTGGAGGAAGAAGTGCAGATACGTTTCGGTCTGCTCGGCGTGATCGGCACCGTAGGAACGCACGGAGGTCGGCAGCTGGTTGTGTGCCTGCAGCATGCCTCGCTCTCCGAACACCTCGAGCCGCTGGTCATACCCGAAGACGGCGCGCCTGGAGTTGATGATGGTGGCCATCGCACCCGAAGCGGAGCGCAGCGTCACCATCACGCCGTCGAAGTCCTCGAGTTCGATGAGCGCCGGATCGATGACGTTTTGTCCCATCGCCTCCACCTCGACGATGTCCGGCAGGAAGAACCGGACCATATCGAAGTCGTGGATGGTCATGTCCTTGAAGATTCCGCCAGAGGTCTTGACGTATTCGGGCGATTGCGGGGCCGGGTCACGGGAGATGACGACGACCTGCTCGAGCTTGCCGAGCTCGCCCTTCTGGACCCTGGCGTTGACCTGGGCGAATGAAGGGTCGAAGCGACGATTGAAACCCATCATGACGCGGGCGTCCTTCGGCACCGAAGCCTCGAGTTGAGAAGCCAGCCCGAGATCGAGGTCGACCGGCTTCTCGCAGAGGACGGCCTTGCCCGCGTCGACGGCGGCGCGGATCAGGTCGACATGCGTAGCCGTCGGCGAGCAGATGAGCACAGCCTCGACGTCAGGGTTCCGGATGGCTCCGAGAGCGTCGGACGAGGCCTTGGCCCCGGTCTTGGCGGCGATACGCTGCGCGGCCTCGGCGAACGGGTCGGCGACGATGATCAGTTCGGCTTCGTCGATGTCCTGGAAGGATCGGGCATGGGTGGCGGCGATGCGACCGGCGCCGATCATTGCAAACTTTGTCATTTCAGTTCCTCTCAGTTCCCGCTGCGGATTTCGGAGATCTTGACCGGTCGGTTCTCCTTCATGGAGCGTCCGAGTGCCTCACAGATGTACAGAGCTTCGAGCGCGTCCTCGACGGTCGCGAGGGAGTCGCCTCCGTTGCTGACGGTCTCGATGAACGCACCGATCTCGGACTTGTAGGCCGGGATGAAGCGTGGGTAGAAGTTCGGGAACCGCTCCCCCGCCTGTTCGAAGGTGAAGTTCGGTTCCGCGGAGGTGACGGCCATGTACTCAGCGAACCCGACGGAGTAGGTCTCCTTGTCGCCGGCCAGTTCCATCCGGATGTCATAGCCGCCGCGTTGTAGCGGCTGACCTGCATGGTGACCAGCGTCCCGTCCTCAAGCCGGAGCACGCCGACACCGTTGTCGATGTCGCCTTCCTCACCGAAGTACGGGTCGCCCAGGTTGCCGCCGATCACGAAGACCTCATCGACCTCCTTGCCGGTGACCCAACGGATGGCGTCGGCATCGTGGATGGTGCAGTCCTTGAAGAGATACCCGGAGCCCTTTAGGTAGCTGGCGGGAGGTGGCGGGAAGTCGCCCGTGACCACGTGCATGCGGTGGAGCTTGCCGATCGCCCCCTCTTGGAGGAGCCTCTTGGCATTGATGTAGCCCTCGTCGAAGCGCCGCATGAAGCCGATCTGCGTGAGGTTCCCGGTGCGGGCGACGGCGTCGCGGACCCGCTCGGTCGTCTCGATGTCGAGTGCGACCGGCTTCTCGCAGAACACCGGCACACCGGCCTCTGCGGCCGCGATCAGGTGAGTCGCGTGGTCGACGGTGGGCGTGGCGATGATGAGGACATCAACCTCGCCGATGATGTCGTCGGGGGTGGATACCCGTGCCCCGAGCTCCTTGGCGACGGCCTCGGCGCGCTCGGGCTGGAGGTCGGCGAGGACGAGTTCCTTGATCCCCTTGAGGGTGGAAATCGTGCGGGCGTGATCGGCGCCGATGCGTCCCACACCGACAAGTCCTACGATCAGGTCCTTGGTCATGGTTTTGTTCCTTTCGGTTCAGGCTGTGGCACGTCATCGGTGGCGTGCCCTGTGTTGTTTCGGATTGGGTCAGGGGTAGACGTGGAAGCCGCGCCCGGTCTTGCGTCCGAGCCAGCCGGCCCGCACGTACTTGCGGAGGATGGGATGGGGCCGGTACTTAGGGTCGCCGGTCTCGCTCTGGAGCACCTCCATGATCGCCAGGACGACATCGAGGCCGACGAGGTCGCCGAGCGCCAGCGGACCCATGGGGTGGTTGGCGCCGAGCCGCAAGGCCGCATCGATGTCCTCCGCGGAGGCCGTGCCTGCGCCCAACACCTCGACCGCCTCGTTGATCATCGGGATGAGGATGCGGTTGACCACGAACCCCGCCCCTTCCGCGACCTCGACCGGCGTCTTGCCGATCCGTTCCGCGATGGCCTTGGCCTTGACGATGGCCTCGGGCGGGGTGGCGGCTCCGGCGATCACCTCGACCAACTTCATGACGGGTGCCGGATTGAAGAAGTGCATGCCCACGACGGCGTGGCTGAGGCCTCGGCCGATCTCGGTGATGGACAGCGAGGAGGTGTTGGTGGCCAGCACCGCACCGGCCACCGTTATCCCGTCGAGACGCTCGAACAGTGATCGTTTCGGCTCCAACTGTTCGACGATCGCCTCGACGATCAGCTCCCGGTCCGTGAGCGTCTCAATCTCTGCGACCCGGATCCTGGAGGACAGTTCGTCAGCCGAGTTCGCTTCGAGCTTGCCGCTTCTCACGCGGCGGGCCAGGCCTTCCTCGATGCGCTGCTTGCCACGCTCGGCCAGTTCGATGTTGGCGTCGCACAGGATCACCTCGTGGCCGGGTGCCGACGCCAGCGCCTCGGCAATGCCGGCGCCCATGGTTCCGGCGCCGACGACACCGATCAACGCTGGGGTGTGATAGGTCGTCACGTTCATGCTCCCTTGAATGGTTCCGGCTTGCGGCGTTCCACGAACGCCCCCATCGCAGAGGTCTGGTCTTCCGTCTCGAAGCACGATGCGAACTGGGCGGTCTCGATGGCGAGCGCCGTGTCGAGGTCCTTCTGGAGCCCCAGGTCGACGGCCGCCTTGGTGGCGCGCACCGCCAGTGGCGCCTGGTCCGCGATCCGGTCGGCCAGCGCGAGCGCCTCGTCGGAGAGGTCCTCCGCCGCGACGACCCGGTTCACCAGCCCGATGGCGAGCGCCTCGGAGGCATCGACCCGGCGTGCGGTGAACAGCAGTTCCTTGGCACGGGCAGGTCCAATGAGCCGCGCGAGGCGCTGGGTGCCGCCGAAGCCGGGGGTGATCCCCAAGCCGACCTCCGGCTGGGCGAAGACGGCCGTCTCGGAGGCGATCCGCAGGTCGCACGCAAGCGCAAGCTCACAACCGCCCCCGAGCGCGAAACCGTTGACGGCCGCGATGACCGGCATCGGGAGTTGCTCCAGTGCCCGGAAGACCCGATTGCCCAAGGCGCCGAAGGCCGCCGCGCCGAGCCGACTCATGCCCGCCATCTCGGCCACGTCTGCGCCCGCCACGAACGCCTTGCCGCCCGCCCCTGTCAGGACGACGGCCCGCGGCGCCTCCCTGGTTGCCCTGGAGATGGCCTCGTCCAGGTCGAGCAGCACCGCGGTGCTCAGCGCGTTGAGTGCTTCCGGACGCTCGACCGTGATGCGCGCAACCTGCCCGAGGGCCTCATATCCGACGGTGCTCATGACGCGTCCGCCTGGACGAGCGCGGAGATTCCCATGCCGCCCCCGATGCAGAGCGACGCCAGGCCGAGCCCTCCACCGCTGCGGCGCAGCTCGTGCAGCAGCGTTACCAGGACCCGGGCCCCGGAACAGCCGAGGGGGTGGCCGAGGGCGATGGCACCGCCGTTGGGGTTGACCAGGTCCTGGTCCAGGCCGAGCTGGCGGATCACCGTCAGCGCCTGGGCGGCGAATGCCTCGTTCAACTCGATCCGCGCTAGATCCTCGATGCTCGTGCCGGTGGCTGCGAGCAGCTTGCGGGTGCTCTCGACCGGGCCTCGTCCCATCAGTTCCGGCTCGACCCCGGCGCTGGCGGTGCCGACCAGCGTGCCCATCGGCTGAACCCCGAGTTCCCAAGCCTTGCGGGCGCTCAGCATGACCATCGCCGCCGCACCGTCGTTGATGCCCGAGGAGTTGCCCGCGGTGACGGTCCCGTCGGCTTTGAATGCAGGCCGCAGCTTTGCGAGCCCCTCCACCGTCGTGCCCGGACGGATGCCCTCATCGCTGTCGAAGGTGACCTTGTCACGCCCGACACGGACCTCAAGCGGCAAGATCTCGTCCGCGAATCGACCCGCGTCGCGCGCCGCGGCCGCACGACGCTGGCTTTCGGCCGCGAACGCGTCCTGGTCTGCGCGTGTGATCCCGAACTTCGCCGCCAGGTTCTCGGCGGTGATGCCCATCGGGTAGCCGTTGAACGTGTCGGTCAGTCCCTCGCTGAACATCGAATCGACGACGCGTCCCTCGTCGAGACGGTAGCCGAACCGCGCCTTCGGGAGCAGATAGGGGGCCTGTGACATGTTCTCCACGCCGCCCACGACGATGACGTCGGCCTGACCGGAGCGAATCAGTGCGGCTGCCAAGGCGACAGCGGCCAAACCCGAACCACAGACCTTGTTCACCGTCAGCCCAGGCGTCGCGAGTGGAAGCCCGGCGCCGATAGCCGCCTGCCGGGCGAGGTTCTGCCCGGTGCCCGCCTGGAGGACCTGCCCGAGGATCACCTCGTCGACCTCGCCGACGTCGACGCCTGCGCGCTTGAGGCTCTCGGCCACGACGGCGCTACCCAAGGTCGCGGCCGAGGTCTCGGCCAAACTGCCGCCGAACCGCCCGAGGGCGGTGCGCACGGCACCGGCAAGCACGATCTGCTCACTCATCTCTTCATTCTCCTTAATCATGGTGCTCAGCCCTCCCGGAACTGGATTCCGAAGCCCCCGCGTGGGTAATGCCAGCTGAGCGTGCCCGGGTCGGCGACCGCCAGACAGGTGCCGCACTCGAGGCACGCCGCGTACTCGACGGCGACGGTGCCGTCCGCGGCCCAGGAATAGACATCGGCGGGGCAGCAGCGGATCAGCCGTTCGGCGGTGCCGGTTGCCTTAGCGGCCTCCTGGTTGACGGTGATGTGGCTCTCCTCCTCGTCGGTGACGTAGCGGTTCCGAGCCAGGAGTTCGGTCGTGGTGAGTGTTTTCACAGCGACCTCACAGCCCTGAAAGCGTCGCGGGCGACGTCGCGGATCCGCAGTGGTGACCGGCGTAGCGCGCTGCGCGCCGTGCCGAGCATCGACTGTCTGGGGGTGGCGTCCAACGCGAAGACCCCTCGGAGGGTGTCGGCCAGGAAGTTGCCGTAGTCGCCGTAGAGGCGGGGGGTCTCGAGGAATCCGGGGGCCTTCGAATAGGTCTCCATGTCGCGCCCGACGAACGACTGCCCGAGCAGCCGTTCATACTCGCGCAACGATTCGGCGGACGTGTCGTCCCTCTCGATGGCGGCTGCAATGGCTGCCGCAGCGGCGATGGCCGAGCCGGCGGCCAGGTCCATGCCTCGCACGGTCAGGCCGGTGTTGAGGGTCAGCCCCGCCGCGTCGCCGACCAGTACGAGCCCGTCGTGGACGATGGCGCCCCTCATCGCGGCCCCGCCCTCGGCCACCAGGTGGCAGCCGTACTCGGAGACCTCACCGCCTTCCAGGTAGGGCGCGAGCATCGGGTGCGCCAGGCAGTGTTGGAAGACGTCCTCAGCACGCACCCCACGCTCGGTGAGATCGTCGAGGCGCAGGACGACGCCCACCGAGAGCGAGTCCCTGTTGGTGTACAGGAAGCCACCGCCACCGATCCCCTGGGTGCAGTCCCCGACGAGCGCCAGCGCCGCCCCCGAGTCGCCGACCAGGTTGAACCGATCAGCGATGGTGGCTTCCGGCAGCGTCACCAACGCCTTGATCCCGACCGCGAGATGGTTCAGCGGTGGGCGCTCGCGCAACCCGGCGTCACGGGCGATGAACGAGTTTACCCCGTCCGCCGCCACCACCACGCGGGCCCGGAGCTCATCCTCGTCGGCTTTGACGCCGACCACACGGTCTCCCTCACGCAGCAGGGAATCCACGCGGACGCCCGGCATGATCATGGCCCCCTCGGCCTCGGCCTGTTCGGCGAGCCACGGATCCAGTCGACCGCGCAGGACCGAGACGGCCGTCTCGGCCTCAAGCAGGCGCTGATCCCGGTAGTCGAGTGATACCCAGGAGTCCTGGTTGATGAAGCAGACCTGGTTACGGTCGATGCGTCGTTCGACCGGGGCCTGCGAGACGAAGTCCTGGAAGATCTCCTCCATTACCCGGCTGTACAGGATGCCGCCGGAGAGGTTCTTTGAACCCGGCGACTCCCCGCGTTCCAGGACCGCAACGGACAGCCCACGACGGGCGAGCAGCAGTGCGGTCACGGATCCGGCTACGCCGGCGCCGACGACGATGACGTCGAAATCCGGCTCGGTCATGGCGTGGCCCCCATTGCTGAGGTGAGGGCCGGGACGACGTCGTACAGGTCTCCGACCAGCAGGTAGTCGGCCTCCGCCACGATGGGCGCCTTTTCGTCGGTGTTGACGGCGACGATCACGTCCGCGCGGCGAGCGCCCGCAATGTGCTGGAGCTGGCCGGAGATGCCGAGCGCCAGATATAGCTCGGGGGCGATCTGCTGCCCCGAGATGCCGATGTAGCGGTCACGGCCGAGCCAGTCGAGCCCCTCGGCCAGCGGGCGCGTGCACCCCAGCTCGGCGCCCAGCGCCGTGGCGAGCTCTTTCACCAGGCTGAGATCGTCCTGCGAACGTAGGCCACGACCCACCGCCACGACCCGGGCAGCACTGCCGAGATGCGCCACGGCCCCCTTGTCCACCTGCAGGCTCAACTGCGCGATGGGCAGCCCCACGACCGGCTGCTCGATGACGGGTGCCGGAGGGCAACCGTCCACCGTCGCTCCCCCGTCGACCAGTAGCGCGACCGGGCCGTCGACCTCGGTGGTGCGCAACGCGATGCCGCCAAAGACCTCAGCGGTCACCCGGTACCCATCGGCAACGGCGTTGACCTCACGGGCGCCGACGATGACCGGTGCCCCGAGGGCGGCCGCTGCCGCGCCGAGCAACACCCGGCTCGCAGGGTCACGCCCTGCCAGCACCGGGCCCGGTTCGGACGCGACCAGCCTCGCAACGGCCGAGGCGAATGCCTCCGCGGGTTCGTCGCTCCCAGTCGGGAACCAGACGACCCGGTCGGCTCCGCTCTCCGCGGCGGCTTCCGCCTGGCTCCGGTCGCCGATCACAACCAGTGTCGTGGTGCCGCCGAACTGGGCGGCGATGGGCATCAGGCCACCGGTCGGGGCTGAGCCCGGAACCAGGATGTAGGTGTTGGTCATCGTCGGCCTCCTGCCGGTGTGAGCACGCCATCGGCGCGCAGTGACTCGATCAGCTGGTTGGCTGCCGACACGGGGTCGGAGCAGTCGATCTTGATTCCGCGACGGGCAGGCCCGTCGAGTGGGGCGGTGGTGACGATGTCACCCTCCGGCCCCAATTCGGTGACCTCGATCTTGGCCACGGGCTTGCGAGCTGCCGCCATCACATCCTTCATGCCGGGGGCCTTCAGCGCCGCGGCGTCGGTAGCGACGGCGAGCACCGCAGGCAGTGCGACCTTGAGTTCCTGGACCCCGGCACCCAGCGTCCGGACGACCCGGGTCTGAGCCCCTACGACCTCGATGCCCGCGACATCGGTCAGGGTGGGCCACCCCAACGCTCCCCCGAGCACGGCGGGCACCATCTTGGCGCCCAGGTCGATCGAGGAGTCCCCCGCGAACACCACGGCGACATCTCCCAGCCCCTTGACGAGGTCGGCGAGCGCCAGCGCGGTCCTTGTCGGGCCCGAGCCCCCGAGGCCAGGCTCGGCGCTCACCACAACCCGGTCCAGGCCGCGTGAAAGCGCCGACTTGGTCGCCATGGGTGTGGCTGCGTCGGGACCACCGACGCAGATTCCGACAAGCTCGGCCCCGAGCGCGTCGGCGGCCTTCCTGCCGACGGCGATGGCGACGGCGTCGTAGTCGCTGACCACGGCCTTGGCCCGGGTGAAGTCGACGGTGCCGTCGGTTCGCACCACGGCATCCTGGGCGTCACCGGCCCATTTGTAGGCAACTGCAACGATCATGATCCGTCTCCCCTCATGCCCCGACGCGGCGCTCGGTGAGCACCTGCTTGGCGATCACGAGCCGCTGCACCTCGTTGGTGCCCTCGTAGATTTCCGTGATCTTCGCGTCCCGGTAGGCACGCTCGACCGGGTAGGCCTCGGTGTAGCCGTTGCCTCCGTGTACCTGGATCGCCTGACCGGCGACCCGGGAGGCGAGTTGACCGCAGAACAGCTTCGCCTGAGCCGCCGCTTTCGCATGCGGCTCACCATTGCCCTCGAGCCAGGCGGCCCGGTCGGTGAGCAGCCGGCCAGCCTCGATGTCGGTCGACATGTCCGCGAGGATCCACTGGATGGCCTGCAGCGACCCGATGGGGCGGCCGAATTGCACCCGCTGGTTCGCATAATCGACCGAGGCCTCGAACGCCCCTTGCGCGATACCGAGCCCCTGGGCCGCGATCCCGATGCGCCCGCCGTCGAGCGTCTTCATCGCGATCTCGAAGCCCTGCCCCTCCCGCCCGAGCAGCGCGTCCTTGGGCAGGTACACGTCGCTGAACATCAGCGGTGGGGTGCTGGAGGCCCTGATCCCCATCTTGCGTTCGCCCTCACCAACCGAGAATCCGGCGGTGTCGCGATCGACGATGAAGGCACTGATCTGGCGGTGTGCGGGCCCCTCAGAGGTGGTCTTCGCGAACACCACGAAGGTCTTCGCGTAGCCACCACCGGTGATGAACACCTTCTGCCCGTTCAGGATGTAACCGTCGTCGACCGGGCGTGCGGTCGAGGTCATCGCCGCGACGTCGGTGCCGGCTCCAGGCTCGGTCAGCCCGAACGCCCCCATGGCCTCCCCCGCCGCCATGGCAGGCAGGAGTGCCTCCTTCTGCGCATCGGTTCCGTAGGCGAGGATCGGCCAGACGGCCAGGCTGTTGTGGGCCTCAACCATCACCGACGTCGTGGCGCATACCCTGGCCAGCTCCTCGACCGCGATGATGTAGCTGAGTTGGTCGAGCGCCGCACCTCCGTACTCGGCAGGCACGAACATCCCGAGCAGGCCCTGCTCGGCGAGCCTCGGGATGATCTCCAGGGGCGTGCGGTGTTCGCGGTCGATCTCGGCCGCCATGGGAGCGACCTCCGCCTCCGCGAACTGCCGTACGGCGTCGCGGATCATCGTCTGTTCATCGGTCAGTTGGAAGTCCATGTCACGGTTTCCTTTCACACCAGCGCTGGGCTGCGGAACCGGGCGTCGAAGGCCGCGGTGAGTTCGGGTCGGAAGTCGGGGTGCGCGATGGCGATCAGCCGCTCTGCACGTTCCCTGAGAGTTCGTCCCCACAACTCGGCGATGCCGTATTCGGTGACGATGTAGTCCACGTCGCAGCGCCCCGTCGAGACGCTGGCGCCCTCGTCGAGGAAGGGCACGATCTTCGATACGGCGCCCTTTGCAGCCGTGGATGGGATGGCGATGATCGAACGGCCACCCTTGCTCATTCCGGCGCCTCGGACGAAGTCTGCCTGCCCGCCGATGCCGCTGATCTCACGGGCGCCGACGGAGCTGGAGACGACCTGGCCGATGAGATCCACCTGCACGCAGGAGTTGATCGAGACGAGGTTGTCGTTCTGCGCGATGACACGCGGGTCGTTGACGTAGTCGACGGGGGCCATGTAGATCATGGGGTTGTCGTCGACGAAGTCGTAGAGCCGCCGCGAGCCCATGAGGAACGTGACCACGCAGTGTCCCTGGTGGAGGGTCTTGAGCCGGTTGGTCACGACTCCGGACTCGATGAGGTCCAGGATTCCGTCGGAGAGCATCTCCGAGTGGACGCCTAGGTCGCTCTTCCCGTGTAGTTCCTTCAGCACGGCATCCGGGATGGCACCGATGCCGAGCTGCAAGGTGTCGCCGTCCTCAACCAGGGTCGCGCAGTTGCGCCCGATGGCCGCCTCGACCGACCCGATCACGGGCCGCGGCAGTTCGATGACCGGCATCTCGGCCTCGACGAAGTGGTCGATATCGGTCACGTGGATGGCGGAGTCGCCAAGCGTGCGGGGCATCTGAGGGTTCACCTGGGCGATCACGGTCCGGGCACACTCGGCCGCCGGCTTGGTGTAGTCGACCGACACGCCGAAGCTACAGTAGCCGTGCTCATCGGGCGGCGAGACCTGGATGAGCGCGACGTCGACGGGCAGCACGGTCCTCAGCAGCCGCGGCACCTGGCTGAAGAACACGGGCGTGAAGTCGGCGCGGCCGTTGGAGATGGCCGATCGGGTCGGCCCACCGGCGAACAGTGCGTTGTGTCGGAAAGAGCCTTCCAACCCCTCACCGCAGTAGCGAGCCGCGCCCATCGGCACCATGTGCACGATCTCGACGTCACGGTACTGGGATGCGTTGGCGACCATCGCTTCGATCAGGATGGCCGGCTCGGCGCAGGCATGCGCGGTGACCACGCGATCACCGGAGAGGATGTGTTTCACCGCCTCCGCGGCTGTGGTCAGCCGGTCTGTGTAATGGGTGTTCCATTGCATGGGAGTTCCTTGGGTGGGTGGCTCAGGCGATGAGCGTGAGCGGGACTCTGTGGTGGCCTCGCCCCATGAGGCTGCGGGCCTGGGAGATGAGGTCCTCGCTGATGCTGCCCACGAGGACGACGTCGGTGACGGCGTCGACCTCGCGCAGCAGCGCCCGGCGGACCAGATCCTGCATGGAATAGTCGGCGGCGGGGCAGCCGACGCAGGCGCCGAGCAGCCGGACCCCGACCACGCCGTCGGCGTTGATCCCGTCGACCTCGACGGCGCCGCCATGGCTGGCCAGCGCAGGCCGCACATGTGCGTCGAGCGCGGCTTCAACCTGGCGGGCGATGAGTTCCTGTGTCGGCATGTCAGTCCTCGATATGTGCGATGCGCTTGGCGAAGGCCTTCTTCGCCTCGAGGTTCGCCTGACGGCCGATCATGATCCGCTGCGCTTGCGGCGACCCTGCGCCGTGCAGCGACTCCGTCTGGTAGGCGACGGCACCCGTGCCGAGCGCCATGTTCTCCAGGAACCGCATCAGCTTGAGGCGGTTCTCGGTCGAGACGGTTTCGACGCCCTTGAAGTACTTCTCGATAACCGGGCCGAGCTCGGGGTGACGGAAGTCCTTCTCCTAAGGTGCGGTGACCATCAGGCCACCCGCGACATCGGTGGCCAGGCGCACGATCTCGTACGGGAAGCGCGTGACGTTCTGCTTGTTCACGTTTGCGAGCAGCAGGTCGACCATGTAGTTGCCGCTCGGGGTCGCGGTCCCCTCGTAGGAGCAGGCCAGAGCCGAGGCCCAGATCGTCTCGTTGAGGTGGACCATCTCGACGATCTTGTCCTTGATGTGCGAAGCCTTCGGCACGCCGTTGTAGTCGGCGGCCAAAGCGGTGGCGCCGATCAGCACGTCTGCGACACCCGTCTTGCAGGCGTAGCTTTGACGGTGGTAGCCGGCGAAGCGTTCGACCAGCAGCCCCGAGAACTCGGTCTCGCCATCCATGAAGATCCGGTCGTTGGGGACGAACACGTCGTCGAAGACGATGAGAGCCTCCATGCCGCCGAAATCGGGGTTTCCGGTGTCCATGGGGCTGCCCTCGGTCTTGCGGGTGTCGCAGGACTGACGGCCGACGATCATGAAGATGCCCTCGGCATCCATGGGGACGGCGAACGTCACGGCGTAGTCCCGGTCCGCCTCGGTCATGGTCTGGGTCGGCATCACGATCATCTCGTGGGAGTTGGAGGCACCGGTCTGGTGGGCCTTGGCGCCTCTCACGACGATGCCGTCCTCGCGCCGTTCCACAACGTGGACGAACATGTCCGGATCGGCCTGCTTGTGCGGCGGGAGCGACCGGTCGCCCTTCGGGTCGGTCATGGCGCCGTCGACGATCAGGTCGTTGGACTGGATGTAGCGCAGGTAGTCGAGGAACTTCGCATGGTAGGAGGAGCCGTTGGCCTGGTCCATGTCGAATGTCGTGGAGAAGACGGAGTTCAGGGCATCCATGCCGACGCAACGCTGGAAACAGGAGGCAGTCTTCTGCCCGAGGGTGCGCTGCATCCGCACCTTGTTGACCAGGTCCGCCGTCGACTCATGGATGTGTGAGAAGCGGTTCACACGTCCGCCGGTGTAGGGCGACTCAGCCGTGGCCAGGTCGCGGAACTCCGGGTCCTGTGCGAGGTCGTAGGTGGCCTTCACCGCATTCAACGACGGCCTCAGGATGGGGTGTTCGGTCGGGTTCTCCACCCGCTCGCCGAACAGGTAGATCTTCAGGTCCAGCTGTCGGATGCTCTCGATGTACTCTTCACCGGTCTTCAGCGCCATGGTGTTCACTCCTAAATTGGTGCGCTGCAGGCGGGGTATTGCCCCGTCCGGCCACCCTCCGTCGCTGCTTTGCGGCGGGCGCGGCCTATGGATTTGGTTGCGGGCGCCCGTGCTGCGGACGCCCGCTTGGCCTCACCTCAGGCGAGGTCGATGATCTGACGCATCGCCCGACCCTCGGCGAGGGCGTCCATACCCTCGTTGATCTGGTCGAGTGTGATGTGGTCGGAGATGAGCTCCTCGATCGGCAGCTTCCCGTCCAGCCACATCTGCGCGTAGGTCGGGATGTCACGGGCCGGCACCGCCGACCCGAGGTAGCTGCCGATCAGGGTCCTGGCCTCCCCCGTCATCACGGCCGGGGAGATCGATGCCCTCGCGTCCGGATGTGGGAGCCCGACCGTGACGGTCTTGCCTCCGGGAGAGGTGACTTGGAAGGCAGTCTCCAGGGCCCGCGGGTGTCCGGCGGCCTCGATGACGACCGGGGCCCGGAAGCCCTTTTCGATGGCCTCGTCAGGTGTGAACACCTGGGAGGCCCCCAGGTCCAGGGCCCTCTGCAGCTTTGCGGGAACCGCGTCGATGCCGACGACCGGGCCGCGACCGAGCGCTACGGCGGTGATGAGCGCGGCCATGCCGACACCACCGAGCCCGACCACCGCGACGGTTTCCCCCTCGGCAGGGTCACCCGCGTTGAGGACGGCGCCGCCCCCGGTGAGCACCGCGCAGCCGAGCACGGCAGCCACATGTGGCGGCACGTCGGACGACACTGGCACGACGGAGCGCTCGTCGACGACCGCGTGGGTCGCGAACCCGGAGACGCCGAGGTGGTGAAGCACCGGTTCTCCGCCGCGATGGAGCCGGATGGAGCCCGACATGAGGGTGCCCGCGGTGTTCGCCAAGGTTCCGGGCTCACATGGCAGTCGACCATCGGTGAGGCAGCTCGGACACTTTCCACAGCGGGGCAGGAAGGCCATCACGACCCGCTGCCCGGGGACGATGGCGGTCTGCTCCCCCGCCTGCTCGACGATGCCTGCCGACTCATGGCCGAGCAGCATCGGGACCGGTCGCGGGCGCGCCCCGTTGACGACCGAGAGGTCGGAGTGGCAGATGCCTGCGGCCTCGATTCGGACGAGCAGCTCGGTCGGGCCGGGCGGATCGAGTTCCAGTTCGGTTACGGTGATGGGCTTGCTGGAGGAATACGGCGCCGGGCGCCCCGTCTCTTCGAGGACGGCTCCCCTGATCTTCATCTTTCTTCCTGGTGGTTCAGAGGTTGAGTGGGAGGCGGGGGTCGATGGCCTGGTCGGTCATCGTCTCCGGGATCCACGAGTGACATGGATCGTTGGTGACCATCCAGTCCCGGGTGCCGGGCCCAGCCATCACGTTCAGGTAGTACATGTGGTAGCCCGGGGCCGCAGCGGCCGGGCCATGCCAGCCGTGTGGGATGAACAGCGCATCGCCTGAACCGACCTCGGCCGTGATGTCGATCGGCCGTTCGGGATCTGTCGAGTAGACGCGGGCATAGCCGATGGGGCTCTTCTTCTCCGGTTCGGTGGCGGCCGTCTCGAAGTAGTAGATCTCCTCTAGCGAGTTCTCGGTCTCGGTGATCTCGTCGTGCTTGTGCGGCGGATACGAGGACCAGTTGCCAGCCGGCGTGATGACCTCACACACGATGAACTTGTCGGCGTCGAGGTTCGCGGCGGTGCCGAAGTTGTGTACCTCACGCGAGCAGCTGCCCGTGCCTCGGAGCTCGACGGCGATGTCCTCAGCCTTGACGAGACGGTTCGGCTTGCGGTTGGAGGCGGGGGCGGTCGCAACCGCGACCCTCCCCTCGGAGGTCGCCTCGATGGTGGCCTCCTGCCCCACCCCCAGGTAGCAGACGTCGGTCGGGCCAGCGAAGACACCCGACCTCCCGCGCAGCGGGTAGGTTTTACCGCCGGAGACGACGGTGAAGGCGCCCCAGAGCGGCACCACGATGCGTTCCTCATCGGCCGCAGGAAGCGTCACACTCCGTCCCTTCGCCAGGTTGGCGGCCTTGATTCCCGTGTGCGCCCAGCCGTCCAGGACGGTCTCTGAGCCTTCGGCCCCGACAGACAGAAACCAGTCGCCCTCCGCGGCCGAACCGGCAGGTTGGAACCAGTTGCTCATTTCTCGTTCCCTCCATTCAGCACCTCGACGACCTTGTCGGCCACCTGACGGGGGCCAAGCCCGTACTTCTCAAGCAGGTAGGGGGTCGGCGCCGACTCGGACCACTTGTCGGCCAGGCCGTGGCGCACGACGCGCACGCCGGGCAGCTCATCTGCGACGACCTCGGCGACCAGGCCACCGAGCCCCCCGATGATCGAGTGTTCCTCGACGGTGACGACCACCTTGGCGTCGGCGAGCTCGCTCACCAACCCGGCGACGTCGAGCGGCTTGAGCGAAGGGACGTGGACGACACGAGCCTCGATCCCCTCTCCAGCCAGCAGCTGCGCCGCCTCCAAGGTGCGGGAGGTCTGGACACCGGTGGAGACCAGCGTCACGTCCGCGCCATCACGGATGCGTACCACGGCCTCGGGCTTGAACTCGTAGCTCTCGTCGAAGACCGGCGCGACGGCGTCGCGGGCAACGCGGAGGTAGACGGGGCCGTCGTACTCGGCAATCCAGGCCATCATGGCGGCGAGCTCGAACTCATCGGCCGGCGCGAGGACGACCATGTTCGGCATTGCCCGCATCGTGGCAAGGTCTTCCAGGTCCTGGTGCGTCTTGCCCGCGGAGCCGTTGAGGAGACCCGAGTAGGCGGCGCAAACCCGGACGGGTGCGTGGGTCTGCGAGACCAGCACGCGGATCTGGTCGAGGGAACGGGAGGTCAGGAAGACACCGAAAGTGGAGAGCCACGGGCGGTACCCCAGCGTCGTCATCCCCATGGCCACCCCGACCATGTTCGCCTCAGCGATGCCCATCTCCAGGAACGATTCGGGCAGCTCATTTGCCATGTTGACGGCCTGCGTCGAGGTCGCCAGGTCGGCGTCGAGGACGACGACCCGGGAATCCTCCCTGGCCAGCTTCACGAGGGTTTCACCCCAGACTGCGCGCTGGGCCTTCATTTCGATGCTCCTTCGATGAGTTCGGCTCGGGCGGTCGCGAGCTGCTCGTCGGTCGCGATGCCGTTGTGCCACTTGAATGTGCCTGCGGTGAACGAGATGCCCGCGCCCTTGGTGGTGTGCGCCAGGATCGCCGTCGGCTTCCCGGAATCCCGCAAAGCGCGGTTCTGGTCGAAAGCGGTCAGGATCTCGTCGATGTCGTTGCCGTTGATACTGATCACGTTCCACCCGAAGCCACGCATGACGGCCTCGAGGTCGATGTGACCCATGGGTTCGCTACGGTCGAAGCGGTCGCTTTCGCCTTCCTGCCAGCCGTACTGCTGCAGACCGTTCAGGTCGAAGATGGCGGTCAGGTTGTCGAGCTTGTAGCGCGGTGCCATCTGCACCGCCTCCCAGACCTGCCCCTCCTGCGATTCGCCGTCGCCGATGATGACGAAGGTGTGAAAGTCCCGGGCCTGCTTCTTGGCTGCGATTGAGATGCCGATCCCGATCGACAGCCCCATGCCGAGCGAGCCGGTGGAGGCGTCGACACCGGGCGTCAGCCGCATGTCCGGATGGCCCTGGAGCCTCGACTCGGCGTGGTCGAAGGTGGCCAATTCCTCGACCGGGAAGTAGCCGCGCAGCGCCAGCACTGAGTAGAGCCCGATGGCCGAGTGCCCCTTGGAGAGGATGAACCGGTCGCGGTCCGCCTTGTGGGGGTCGGCCGGGTCGATGTTGAGCTCGGAGAAGTACAGGCTCACCAACAGGTCGGTGGCTGAAAGCGGCCCGCCGATGTGGCCTGCCTTGCTGGACGTCACGGTGGACAGGATGTGCCACCGCGCCTTGTTCGCCTGGGACCGGAGGTCGGCCACCTTGGCTTCTTTGTCACTGGTCATTTCAGTTCCTCGTCTTGTTCCTAACGTGATCGGGTTGCGTGCGCTCAGAGGTAGAGCTTCTGCTTCGAGCGTTCCTGGTCATAGACGACCCGGGCCTGCTCGGTGGACTCAACGGTCGAGATCTGTGCGACGGGAACCTCCCACCAGGCACCGGAGCCGCCGAAGCGCGCCTTCGCGTCGACCTGGACGTAGATGACCGCGGTCTCTTCGCCTGCCACCGCCTTACCCATCGCCTCGGTGAGCTGCGCCGCGGTGTCTGCGGTGTAGACGGTCGCCCCATAGCTGGCGGCGTTCGCCACGAAGTCGATCGGGAGGTAGTCGTCGCCGTACTGTCCGCCTTCGTCGCGGAACTTGAACCGGCAGCCGAATGCCTGCGAACCGACGCTCTCCGAGAGCGCACCGATCGACCCGTAGCCCTTGTTGTCCACGATCAGGACGATCTGCTTGAGCCCCTCCTGGATGGAGGTCAACAGTTCGCTGGAGAGCATGAGCCAAGTGCCGTCACCGATGAAGGTGATCACCTCGCGCTCCGGGTCGGCCAGTGCGGCACCGACTCCGGCCGCAACCTCATAGCCCATGCAGGAGTAGCCGTACTCGATGGCGTAGGAGTACGGGCCTCCGGGTCGCCAGATGCGGTGCAGTTCACCGGGCATGGAGCCGGCCGCGTTGATCACGACGTCGTTCTCCTTGGCGAACGAGTTCACGATGCCGAGCGCAGCCGACTGGCTGAGCGTGTCTCCGTCGCTGCCCGGGTCGATGATCCGGCCGATCTCCTCGCGCCAGGCCTGGGCCTCGGCGACGGCGTGATCGCGGTGGGCGACGGGGACCTGCCAGTCGGCGAGTCGCTCGCCCAATTCACGGATGGTCTCGCGGGCATCGCCGACCAGCCCGGTCGCGGCCTCCTTGTAGGCGTCGAATTCGGTGGTGTTGATGTTGACGAACTTGACGTTGGGGTTCTGGAACAGCGTGTTCGAGGCGGTCGTGAAATCGGTGTATCGGGTGCCGATACCGATGACGACGTCGGCCTGCTGGGCCAGACCGTTGGCGAACCGGGAGCCGCTGGAGCCGAGGGCGCCGGCGTTGAGCGGGTGGGCGTGGGAGAGGGACGCCTTGCCGGCCTGGGTCAGGCCGACCGGGATCCCGGTGGCCTCCACGAACCGCTGCAGCTCCTCGTTCGCGTCGGAGTAGATGACGCCGCCGCCGGCGATGATCACCGGACGGGTCGACTCCTTGAGGATGGCCGCCGCCTTGTCCAACTGGCTCAGGTCGGCCCGCTGCCGCGGCACGTTCCAGACGCGATCACGGAAGAGCGCGACCGGGAAGTCGTAGGCCTCTGCCTGGACATCCTGCGGGACCGCGATGGTCGCCGCACCGGTGTCGACGGGCGAGGTCAGCACCCGCATGGCCTCGAGCAGCGATTCGGCAAGCTGCTCGGGGCGATGGATCCGATCCCAGAACTTGGAGACGGCACGGAAGGAGTCGTTGGTGGAGAGATCGGGCGAGTGGGTGTGCTCGATCTGCTGCAGGACCGAGCCTGTGCGTCGCGTCGCGAAGTAGTCGGAGGGCAGGAGCAGCACGGGGAGCCGGTTTGAGGTTGCCACCCCGGCGCCGGTGATCATGTTCGCCGCCCCTGGCCCGATCGACGTGGTCACGGCCATGGCGCCAAGGCGGTTGCGGGCTTTTGCGTAACCGACGGCGGCGTGGACGAGGCCTTGCTCGTTGCGACCGAGGATGTAGGGGAACTCGTCGCGGTACTGGAGGAGCGCCTGCCCGATCCCCGCGACGTTGCCGTGTCCGAAGATGCCGAGGGCGCCCCCGAAGAACGGCTGCACGACACCGTCGCGCTCGACCTGCTGAACACGCAGGAACTGGACGATTGCCTGGCTCACTGTGAGGCGAACGGTTGCTGAACCCATCGGAATCCCTTTCGACATTGAAGGTTGGCCCTGGCGGGCCTGGCTTTGAGAGTGTCACCATCGACTGATCTCAGATTATCACTGGCTCGACATTCCGTCAACTATATGAGAGATGTTGGTTGGATTCGGCCGCCCGGACCGTTGACGCCGGACATCTCAGCGAGGTTGGCCCATCGTCTAGGCGCAGCCGCTCAGCCAAGGGGTCGGCATGCTCGGGGTTGACTAGGCGCTCTATAGCCGTTCTACGGGACCGACGCACTCTGGGTCTTTAGGTTGGCACCAGTGGCCATCGTGTGAGAATCTGCGCGTTGGGTTGGCTCTTGCGTCGGGGCTCGCCTCGTACGTTGAGCAGGATTCACCACTCATTGACCCGAATCCCGCATCGTCAGCAGACAATGCCCCAGACAGCCCAATGAACCCCGGATCCTGCTCAAACCCACCGACCCGGACGCGCAAATGGGGCGGGCCGCAACTGCGACCCGCCCCACTCGGCGTATCAGGATTTCAGGCGACGACGCCGCCATCGGGCGGCATCGTCGGCCTGTGAAGCTCAGCCCTTGAAACGCGGGAACGCCGAACGACCGGCGTAAACCGCCGCTTCGTCCAGGTCGTCCTCGATGCGCAGGAGCTGGTTGTACTTCGCGACGCGGTCGGTGCGGGCAGGCGCACCGGACTTGATCTGGCCACAGCCGAGCGCGACAGCCAGGTCGGCGATCGTGGTGTCCTCGGTCTCACCGGAGCGGTGCGACATCATGGTGCGGAAGCCGTTGCGGTGCGCGAGGTCGACGGCGTCGATGGTTTCGGTGAGCGAACCGATCTGGTTGACCTTCACCAGCAGCGCGTTGGCGGTGTCGGTGTCGATGCCCTTCTGGAGGCGGGTGACGTTGGTAACGAACAGGTCGTCGCCGACGATCTGGACCTTGTCGCCGAGGCGCTCGGTCATCAGCTTCCAGCCGTCCCAGTCCTCTTCGTTCAGCGGGTCTTCGATGGAGACCAGCGGGTAGAACTTCACGAGCTCCTCGTAGTAGGCCACCATCTCCTCGGAGGTCTTCTTCTCGCCCTCGAAGTTGTACTGGCCGTCCTCGAAGAACTCGGACGCCGCGACGTCCATCGCCAGCGCGACATCGGTGCCCGGCTTGTACCCGGCATCGGTAATCGCGGTGATGATCAGGTCGAGGGCCTCGCGGTTGCTGTCGAGGTTCGGTGCGAAACCGCCCTCATCGCCGAGGCCGGTGGAGAGCTGACGAGCCTTGAGTACCTTCTTCAGCTCGTGGTAGACCGAAGCCCCCATCTCGAGCGCCTCGGCGAACGACTCGGCGCCGATCGGGGCGATCATGAACTCCTGGACGTCGACGTTGGAGTCGGCGTGCGACCCACCGTTGAGGATGTTCATCATCGGGACGGGCAGGATGTGGGCGTTCGGGCCACCGACGTACTTGTACAGCGGCAGACCGGCCTCTTCAGCCGCGGCGTGCGCGACTGCCAGCGACACGCCGAGGATGGCGTTGGCGCCGAGCTTGGCCTTGTTGTCGGTGCCGTCGAGCTCGATCATGGCCTGGTCGACGAGACGCTGCTCGTCGGCCTCGAGGCCGAGGATCTCCTCGCCGATGATCTCTGTGACGTTCTTGACGGCAGTCAGGACGCCCTTGCCGCCGTAGGTGCCCTTGTCGCCATCGCGGAGTTCGACGGCCTCGAAGGCGCCGGTCGAGGCACCCGAGGGGACGGCGGCGCGACCGCTTGCGCCGGAGTCGAGCTCCACCTCGACCTCGACCGTCGGGTTGCCCCGCGAATCGAGGATCTGGCGAGCCTGGATGAATTCGATGGATGCCATTTAGCTCCCTTTCAAAGAGTCTTCTCTCAGCCCTCAGCCTACCGTCAGTCTGACGCAGTTTGGACTGCGGGGTCGCCTCCGACCTGTACAAAGTTTCGGGCGCGCCATGGCCCCGTCGGAGCGCACGACAGGGTGCTGGGCTGGCGTGGCGTTGAGCAATATCCCGGACTCGATGGGCGACACGCCGCAGGCGGGCGTCGATCCGGTAAACGAACCCGCAATAGTGCTCAAGGCTCACTCAGCCCCAGCGGACTCCTCGGCGCGGACGCGTGCCTCGAGGCCACGCAGCGCAAGACGGGCGGCGGCGTCGGCGTCGACCCCACTGGCCTGAGCGCGGGCGACCAGCGCGACCAGGGCGCTGCCGAACGAAACCTCGTCGATCGACTCCTCTGGTAGGTCGAGCGGCACCCGGTGCGACCGCGACCTGGAGATCACCTTCTGCAGGCGAGGCACGACGTTGAGTGACTCCGCGATGCCGTCCAACGCGGAGGTGCGGCCCTTCTCGACCCGCTTCCGCTCCTCCCACGACTGCCATATGTCGGTTGGCACGGCATCGTCGGCGAACACGTGAGGGTGACGGCGGACGAGCTTGTCGGAGATTCCGCGGGCGACGTCCTCGACATCGAACCGGCCGTCGTCTTCGGCGATCCGGGCATGAAAGTAGACCTGGAGGAGCAGGTCGCCGAGTTCCTCGCGGAGATCGTCGTCGGTGCCGGTCTCGACGGCGTCGACAACCTCAGCGGCTTCCTCGACGAGGTGGTTCAGCAGGGAGCGGTGCGTCTGCTTCGCGTCCCACGGGCAGCGGAGACGCAGCTCGGCCATGACCTGGCGCAGCCGCTCCAGCTCTGAGGTCACTGCAGGGTCGCCGCCGAGGAGATCGAGATGGAGCCCGACTCGGTGAACAGCGACGCCGACGCCGGATCCCAGCGGCCGAACCTCGGGTTCACCTCGACGTCGGAGGCCTCGAACACCGCGAGCGCGGTGGCCTGATCGAGCCCCTGCAACAGCGCCGACACCTTCACCGACTCCCTCAACAGCGGACGGCAGTCATCCTGGGCCTGCTGGACCTCGCTCGCGGAACCTTCCAGCGGGGTCAGCTGAGCCAACTGCTGGTCGACCTGCTCGTCGAGCAGGTCCTGGGTCAACCCACCGGCCTCGGCCAGATCCTCCAACACCTTCCCGAGCACGAGCGTCTGCACGACCCCGGCCTGCCGGATCTGGTCATCGGCGACGCCCATGGTGAAGGCACACCCGCTGGTGGCGGTTTGAAGTTGGCTTGCGGTGATCTCGCTGCCGTTGACCACGGCGACCTTGCTTGGCATGGGACTGCAGCCCGCGAGCAGTGCGACGGCAGCCGCAGCGGTGATGGCCGGGACAAGGCGCGTGAGTTTCATTTGGGTCCTCTCGAAGCTGGGTGCGCGAGCACCGGCCTCAGCCTACCGCAGCCCTATGCATACATCTGCGTCAGGAACGTCGTCGCCCAGGTTAGGTAGTCACCGTCCGGTTTCGGCACCAGAATCTGGTCCAGCGACGACTTGACGGTCGACCCCGGGTACAGACGTTGCAGCCGCACCTGCCTCGACTCGGGCAGCGACATCGGTGAGACCCTCACGACCCTGCCCTGCGGGACGATCTCCTGGATATCGTGCGCCCGTGCCAGGTTCCGCAACCGGGCGACCCCGAGGAGCGCCTCGACCGGGGCGGGCAGGTCGCCGTAGCGGTCGACCAGTTCGGCGCGCACCGCCTCGACGTTCTCCTCGGTGCGGATCTCCGCGATCTGCTTGTACATCTCCAGGCGCAGCCGCTCGGAGGCGATGTAGTCCTCCGGCAGGTGCGCGTCGACCGGTATCTCGACCCTCATCGTCGGCTCGGTTTCGGTGTCGTCGCCGCGGTAGTTGGCGACGGCCTCACCGACCATGCGCAGGTACATGTCGAACCCGACACCCTCGATGTGACCAGACTGGTCCTCACCCAGGAGGTTGCCGGCGCCGCGCAGTTCCAGGTCGCGCATGGCGATCGCCATGCCCGAACCCAGGTCGGTGTTGGCCGCCATCGTCGCCAGGCGTTCGTGCGACGCCTCCGTCAACGGCTTGTCCGGCGGGTAGAGGAAGTAGGCGTAGCCGCGCTCCCGCGACCGGCCGACGCGGCCGCGCAACTGGTGCAGCTGGGAAAGACCTAGCATGTCGGCCCGATCGATGATGAGCGTGTTGGCCGTCTGGATGTTGAGGCCCGCCTCGACGATCGTGGTGCAGACCAGCACGTCGGCGCGGCGCTCACCGAAGTCGAGCATCACCTGCTCGAGACGCTTCTCACTCATCTGCCCGTGCGCCGTCACAATGCGCGCCTCTGGCACCAGCTCGCGCAAGGTCGCCGCAGTCTTCTCGATGGTGCCGACCCGGTTGTGGAGGAAGAACACCTGCCCTTCACGTGCCAGCTCGCGGCGGATCGCGGCCCTCACCTGCGCCTGGTCGTACGGCCCGGCGAACGTGAGGACGGGGTGGCGCTCCTCCGGCGGGGTGGCGATGACGCTCATCTCGCGGATGCCGGTGATCGCGATCTCGAGGGTGCGCGGGATGGGGGTCGCCGACATGGACAGCACGTCGACGTTTACCCGCATCGATTTGAGCTGTTCCTTGTGGTCCACGCCGAAGCGCTGCTCCTCGTCGATGATGACGAGGCCGAGGTCCTTGTACTGCAACTCTTTGCTCAGCAGCCGGTGGGTGCCGATCACGACGTCGACCTTGCCGGTGGCCAGCCCATCGACCACCCTCTTCGCCTCGGAATCGCTCTGGAAGCGCGACAGCTGTGCCAGGTGGACGGGAAAGCCCGCGAACCGCGACGCGAACGTCTGGTAGTGCTGGGTGACGAGCAGCGTCGTTGGCACCAGGACAGCGACCTGTTTGCCGTCCTGCACCGCCTTGAACGCGGCGCGCACCGCGATCTCGGTCTTGCCGTAGCCGACGTCGCCGCAGATGAGTCGGTCCATCGGGACGAGGTTCTCCATGTCGGCCTTCACCTCGGTGATGGCCGAGAGCTGGTCGGGGGTTTCGACGAAGCTGAAGGCGTCCTCGAGTTCCCGCTGCCACGGGGTGTCGGGCGCGAAAGCGTGCCCCTTGGTCGCCTGGCGGGCCGCGTACAGCTTGATCAGCTCGGCGGAGATCTCACGGACGGCCTTGCGGGCCTTGGCCTTACGTTTAGTCCAGTCGGCCCCGCCCATCTTGTCCAGCGTCGGCGACTCCGATCCGACGTAGCGGCTGAGCTGGTCGAGCTGGTCCATGGGGACGAACAGCCGGTCGCCCGGTTGGCCACGCTTGCTCGGCGCGTATTCGATGACGAGGTAATCGCGGGTCGCGCCCTGCACCACGCGTTGGACGAGTTCGACGAACCGCCCGACCCCGTGCTGCTCGTGTACGACCGGGTCGCCTGACCTGAGCTCGAGCGGCTGGATCGTCGCCTTGCGACGGGCTGGCAGTTTTCGTTCTGCCCGGTCGAGGCTCTGCTGCCCCGTCAGCTCGGCGGCGGTGATGACCTCGACGCGGGCCTCATCCGCCCGCCAGCCCTGGCGCAGCGAGGAAACCACGATCGAGATGTGGCCGGTCGCGGGGGGCTCGTTCAGGTCGTCGAACCCGGCGCTCAGGCCGACCTCTGCGAGGAGTTCGATCAGCCGCTGCGCCAGGCCGCGCCCCTCAACGACGAGGATCACGTGCCAGCCGTCGGCGACCCGACCGGCGATGTGGTTGGCGGCGGCACCCGTGTCACCGCGGAAGGACGTCGTCGGGTTGACCTCGAGGAGCCTGCTATGGACGGAGTCGGCGTCGAAGCTGACCTCCTCACGCTCGCTATCGCCCTCGCCGGAGGCGAACGGTGAGAGCGACCACCAGCGCAGCCCCCGTCCGAGGGCGTGCTGACGTACGTCGGCGAGGCGCCAGTAGGCGGAGGCGCCCAGGTCGATCGGTGAAGTACCGCCTCCGGCCGCGGCGGCCCAGCTGGCCTCCAGGAACTCCTGGCTGGTCTGGGCGAGTTCGGCGGCGCGGGTCCTGATCAGTTCGGGCGACGCGGCCAGCACGAGCGCGCCCTTCGGGAGGACGTCGACGAGCAGCTCGAGCCCGTCGACGAGGGCCGGGGTGAGCGCCTCCATGCCCTCGACGGCCTGCCCTTCGGCGATCCTGGCGAGCATGTCGCTGAGCTCGGGATGCTCGGCGGCGAGCCTCCCGGCGCGGGCCCGCACCTCAGGTGTCAGGAGCAGTTCCCGGCACGGCGGGCACACGATGGAGGTGGCCGCCTGCCCCGTGGAGCGCTGGTCGGCCACCGTGAAATAGCGGATCTCATCCACCTCGTCGCCGAAGAAATCCACCCTGACCGGGTGCTCCTCCGTCGGAGGGAAGATGTCGACGATGCCGCCACGGACGGCGAACTCGCCGCGCCGCTCGACCATGTCGACGCGGTTGTACGCGGCGTCGGCCAGGTCGGTGAGAAGCCGGCCGAGCTCATAGGTGTCGCCGACCCTGATCTGGACCGGGGCCATGTCGGAGAGGCCCCTGACCTGCGGTTGCAGCACCGACCGGATGGGGGCGACGACGACCTGCGGCCGCGGCAGGTCATCCTTCCCGGCAAGTCGGCGAAGGACGGCGAGTCTGCGGCCGACCGTGTCGGCGCGCGGCGAGAGTCGCTCATGCGGGAGCGTCTCCCAGGCCGGGTAGTAGGCGACTCGCTCTTCGCCCAGCAGCCCGCCCAGTTCCGCCGCGTACTGTTCTGCCTCGCGGTAGGTGGAGGTGACCAGCAGGACGGTGCTGGTGGCCGCCTCCGAGATCGCGGCGCTCAGCAGTGGGAAGAACGAGGCGACCGCCGTGACGTCCAGCGTGGTGATGCCCGGTCTGCGCGCGTCGGCGAGGGTCGCGGCGAACCCTCGGTCTGCCTCCAGGAGCGAGAGGAGTCCTGGGTACTTCACGATTCCGTCCTTCCGTGCTGTGGCTGGTCTGGCGATGAGCACTATTCCGGGTTCGATCACCAAATCCGGTTGTTTTAACGTTCACATTGAAAACGAACCCCGGATAGTACTCAAGGTTCACTCAACCACGCACCATGCTCAGCCGTTGAAGCGGTTCTGGGTGACGGTGAGGCCGTCTTGGACGAGCGATTCGACGGCGTCCGCCGCGACTGCCGCGTCGACCCGCAGCTCGTCGAGCTGGGCGGGCTTGAGCTTGCTCAACACGTAGTCGGCGGCCTGCTGCCTGCCCGGGGGGCGCCCGATTCCCACCCGGACCCGGAAGAAGTCGCCGGTTCCCAGATGGGCGCGGATCGACTTCAGGCCGTTGTGACCGTTGTCTCCCCCACCGACTTTGACGCGGAGCCTGCCTGCGTCAAGGTCCAACTCGTCGTGGATGACGATGACGTGGTCGGCGGGGATCTTGTGGAACGAAGCGACCGCCTTTACCGCGGCGCCTGAGTCGTTCATGAAGGTCGTCGGCTTGGCCAGGATCAGTTTGACGGGTGCCGGGCCGTGCAGGGTGACACCTGCCACCTCCGCCCGCTGACGCGAGCTGAGGGAGAAGGAGGAGCCGTGACGGTCCGCGAGGTCCGCCACGGCCCAGAACCCGACGTTGTGCCGGGTGAACTCATAAGTCGGGCCCGGGTTACCGAGCCCGACCACGAGATAGGAAGAGTTGCTCACTCGCCCGCTTCGTCGCCCTCAGCCGCCGCTTCGCCCTCAGCCGGCTCTTCTGCGGTCGGGATCGCGACGACGGACGCGACGAGGGTGTCGGCGTCGATGTTGGCCTCCACACCCTCGGGCAGCGCGATGTCGGACACGAGGATCTGCGCGCCGATCTCGAGGCCCGCGACGGAGATCTCGAACTCGTTCGGGATGTCGGTGGCGGGGGCCAGCACCGGCAGCGCGGTGAGGTCGTGGTTGATCATCCCGCCAGAGATCGCGTCACCCACGAGAACGAGCGCGACATCGACGGCAACCTTCTCGCCTGCCTTCACCAGGAGCAGGTCGATGTGCTCGATGACCGGGGTGATCGGGTCGCGCTGGATCTGCTTCGGCAGCGCGAGCACCGACTCCTTGGCACCGTCGACGGTGATCTCGAGGAGCACGTTGGCGGTGCGCAGAGCAAGGAAGGCCTCCTGCGCGGGCAGCGCCAGGTGGACGGGATCGGTGCCGTGACCGTAGAGGACGGCGGGGGTCTGGCCGGCGCGACGGAGACGACGGGCGGCACCCTTGCCGAACTCGGTTCGGGTGGTGGCGGTCAGGTTGGCATCTGCCATGGGAAACTCCTCAAGCTTGCGGTTCGGAACGGGTCTGAGCGGGCACCGAGCGAGGAAAGAGCTAGTCGATCACGGGTCAGATGACCCCTCGCCAGGCAACTAGCAAATGATACACCGCCGTTTCCACCGCGCACGAATCCGTCTGGATGCCCTCCCACATCGCACCACAGCGGCACGCCCGGTTTGGGCCGGACTATCAGTGGTGTTACCCGGGCGCAAGTAGAGTCGAAGGTGACCCCAACCCGATAGGAGATGGAGATGTCCAACAACCCGATCGTGCCCCCGGTTGGCCCGAGAGATCCCGACGATGTGGTGCCCGAGATGGCGATGCGTGAGGTCGACGGCGAAGACAAGCTCGACCCGGAGGCCAGCGACGACCTCATCAGCAGTGCCGAAGCCGACCGCCTGGCAGCTGAGGGCAACCAAGGCTGATCCCCCATCCCAACGAGGCCCGACCCGTCACTCGACGGCGAGGGTCTCCGTCGGTGTGGCGCCCGCCGCCCGACGACCAGGCAACACCGATGCGAGCACGGCCGCAGCCAGACACGCGAGGACCAGACCCGCCGTGTACCAGCCGTCCAGCGCGAAGACCGTGGCCACCTCGATCGGCATCATGCCGAGCACCGAAGAGACGCCCAACCAGCCGAAGAACGACCCGCACGCGAGCCCTATCACGGTGCCGACGGCAACCAGAGCGACCGCCTCGATCAGCAGCATCAGCCGCAGCCCGGAGCGCTGCATGCCAAGCGCCCTCAGCAACGCCGACTCGCGCTGCCTCTCGATCACCGAAAGACTCAGGGTGTTCGCGACCCCGACCAGTGCGATCAGCACCGCCACGCCGAGCAGCGCCGTCATGACGATCAGGACCACGTCGACGATCTGGGTGAACAGCGAAGCCATCATGGCGCCACCGTCGGTCACCTCGGCGCCCGGTTCGGCCTCGACCGCCCTGACCACCCGGTTCAGCGCGGTCACATCGGTCCGGTCTGTGAGCTTGACCCACAACGAGAGCGGCTCCGCTTCGCCGGCGAGTTGCGCGAAGGTGCCCGGTGAGACGATCGCCTCGTAGTAGGACACTTCGTCTGAGGGCTTGGCTACGAGGGTCAACGGACCGTCGACCCCCTGCAACTCGATGGTCGCACCGCCCCCGAGGGCAGAGCCATACGATGCGACGATCACCTCACCGTCGGCAGGCACCCGCGTGGCCTTCGGCTCGATGCCGAGCGCCTCATAGGCCTCCCGGGGTGAGAGCACCACGGCCGGGCGCTCGACCGTGTCGCCTGACGACCCGACGCGTTTGCCCTGCACCTCGACGGAGGTGGCCACGCCCGGCGTCTGGTCGATCTTCGCCTGGAACCCGGCGGGGACCCCGTCGGCGAACTGGATGGCCAGGTCGGTCGGATACGACTCGTTGATGGATTCCATCGCCGACGACCTTGAGGTGGCCAGCGCGACCTGCAACGTGACGATCAGGCCGACGGCCAGCATTAGCGCGGTCGCGGTCGAGGCGGCCCGCTGAGGGTTACGTGCCGAGTTGGTCAACGCGAGCCGTGTCGTCGGCCCGGCCCACCCGAACAGGCGCCCGGCGCGGCGCAGCAGTGGAGCGATGTACAGCGGCGCACCCCCGAGCACGCCGATGGTCAGGAAGATCCCTGCCGGGATGGCGTACCAGATGGCGTTGGCACCGTCGGTGCGGCTGAGTACCACCAGCACCGCCCCCGCCAGCATGGCCACCCCGCACACGACGATGCGGGTGATCGACGCCGCACGCCCCTGTGCAGCGGTGGGCACCGTCTGCAGCGCTTCCAACGGTTTCCCTCTGGCCGCCTGCAGCGACGGCACGACGGCGGCCACGAACGTGGCGATCACGCCCGCGAGCCAAGCCAGCGACAGTTCGGCGGGAGACAGCACGAGCCCGAAGAAGTTGGATTCGGTGACGAATCCGCCCAGCCATCCAACCAGCGTCCCGAGCCCCAGCCCTGCCAGAGACCCGACTGCGCCGAGCAGCAGCGCCTCGACCATCAGACGGCCCATCACCTGCCCGGGCGAAGCGCCGACGGCGCGCAGCAGCCCGGTCTGACGGCGTCGCTGGGCGGCCAGGATGGTGAAGGTGTTGGCGATGGTGATGGCCCCGACCAGCAGCGCCACCGCCGCGAAGGCCTGCAGGAGGTACTTGAGGAAGTCGAAGCCGTCGCTGATGTCCAGCAGCGCCGCAGCCCTGGCCTGATCCCCGGTCTCGACCGTCATCCCGGGCCCGAACGGGCTCAACTGCTCCTCGACGGCCACCCGCGCCGCCTCGGCGGAGGCACCGGGCTGGAGCAGGACACCGAGGGACGAGACATAGCGCGCCTCCGGCGGGAACATCGTGTACCCCGTGGTCGCGAAGAGGGCCCTCGGGTCGTCGGTGATGCCCACCAACGTCAGCTCGGTGCCGCTGCCCTCGCCGGTCAAGATGTCGCCGACCGCGGCGTGCAGGTCTGCGGCCGCCGCGCGGGAGAGTCCGACCTCACTCGGGTTCTCAGGCAAGCGACCTTCAACGACCTGCGCCCAGCGTTGCCACGGCTCCGGGACGTCGTAGAGCGAGACCTGCGCGGTGCGCTCGCCATTGCTCAGATACGAGAATTGGGCCACGGCCACGGGCGCGACCTGCTCGACTCCGGCAACGGAGGCGACCCTTGCCTGAACCTCGCCGGGGGGCGAGTCGCCAACCGTGATGACGAGATCGGCCGTCGACAGCGGCAACGCCGAGGACCGCTGCATGGCGTACTGCTGCGAGTTGATGAACACCGAGATGGCGGAGATGAACCCGACGCTGATCGCGATGGCCAGGAGGGTCGCGACGTAGCGTCCAGGGTGGAGCCTCAGCTCACTGAGAGCGTGCCGCCACATCAGAGAACCACTGCGTTGACAAGCGCGAACACCGATTCTGCCGTCGGGTCTGGGATGTCGTCGACGAGGCGGCCGTCGAGCAGCATCAGGGCCCGGTCGGCGTAGGCGGCTGCGGCCGGGTCGTGGGTGACCATGATGATGGTCTGCCCGTGCTCCCGCGCCTGCCGCTGCAGGTAGCCGAGCAGCGCTGCGCCGGTGCGTTGGTCAAGCGCCCCTGTCGGTTCGTCGGCGAAGACCACCTCGGGGTTTCCGATCAGGGCCCTGGCCACCGCTACCCGCTGCTGCTGGCCGCCCGAGAGCTGGCTTGGACGGTGCCTGAGCCGGTCGCTCAGCCCGAGAGACGCCGTCAGTTGTCCGAGAAGAGCCTTCTCGACCTTCCTGCCCGCCAACTCAAGCGGCAGCGTGATGTTCTGCTCCGCCGTCAGGGTCGGCAGCAGGTTGAACGACTGGAAGACAAACCCGATGCGGTCGCGGCGCACCCGGGTGACCGCCCGCTCCGGCAACCGTGCGATGTTGTCGCCACCCACGAACACGTCTCCGGAGGTGGGGCGGTCCAGGCCCGCCATGCAGTGCATCAGCGTCGACTTGCCCGATCCCGAGGGACCCATGATCGCGGTGAAGCTGCCCCGCTCGATCGCGACGCTGACGTCGTCGACGGCCACGACGGGTTGCTCACCCAGGCCGAAGACCTTGGTGAGGTTCTGCGCCGCACAGGCGGGTTGCGTCGAGCTCATGGTGGACCTTCCTCGGGGTGACGTGTCGACGCTATCGCAGCCCACGGACAGATCGGATCGGCTCATCGTCACGGGACGGAGGCCCGGTTGGGACCAGAGTCCGACTGGAACTGGTCCGAAGTGTTACCCAACAGCGTTTAGGATCGGTGCCTATGCAGCGCCGGACGATCGCCCTACTGGGCCCAGCCTTCGTCGCCGCCCTCGCATATGTCGACCCGGGCAACGTTGCGGCCAACCTCAGCGCGGGTGCTGAATACGGTTATCTGCTGGTCTGGGCGCTCGTCCTAGCCTGCCTCATGGCGATGCTCGTGCAGTACCTCTCAGCGAAGCTGGGGGTCGTGTCGGGACGCTCGTTGAGCGAACTGATCCGCGAAGACCTGAACGGGCGGAAGCACCGGAAACTGTGGCGGGTCGGCTATGCCGCGCAGGCCGTCGCGGTTGCGGTCGCGACCGACCTGGCCGAGGTCGTCGGCGGTGCGATCGCGCTGAATCTATTGTTCGGGCTGCCGATGTGGTTGGGGGCGATCATCGTCGGGGGGATCGCGATCGCCTCCCTGAACTGGATGAGGCAGCGGGGGGAGCACTTCTTCGAGGTCCTTATGGCCGCGGTGCTCGCGGTGATCGCGATCGGGTTCCTCGCCACCCTCTTCTGGCTTCCACCCGACCCTGCGGCAACGCTGAACGGGCTGCTCCCCCGCTTCGCGGACGCAGGTTCGGTACAACTGGCAGCGGCCATGCTGGGCGCAACGGTGATGCCGCACGCCATCTATCTGCATTCGGCGCTGGCGAAGGATCGCCATGCCACCTCCGGCGAGACCGTCAACCGCCTGCTGAAGGTGCAGCGGATCGACGTGGCGGTGGCTTTGACGATCGCGGCGGCGGTCAACGTGTCGATGCTGCTGTTCGCGGCGTCAGGGCTGCGAGGGTCGTCCATCGACTCGATCGAGGGGGCATACAAGGAGATCGGTCAACTTGTCGGGGCACTGCCCGCGACGGTGTTCGCCGTCGGTCTGCTCGTCTCCGGGATCGGCTCGGCCATCGTCGGCACCGATGCGGGGGCAGGGATGGTGCATGATTTCGTTTCGCCGAGGATCACGGCGACCGTCCGCCGTCTCGTGACGCTGGTGCCCGCCGTCGGCGTGCTGGTCGCAGGGCTGCACGCGACGCAGGCGCTGGTTCAGTCGCAGCTGGTGTTGAGCTTCGGGATCGCATTCGCCCTTGTGCCGTTGGCGATGCTCACGTCGAGCCGTCGGGTGATGGGTGTTCATCGGAGCCCACCTTGGTTGGCGGCCCTGGCCTGGATGGTCGTCGGCGCGGTCGTCGCGCTGAACGTGGCGGTCCTGGTCACCGCCTGAAATGGGCGCTCGGCGAGGGTGCGGGTTTGAGCAGGATTTGCTAGTCAAAGACGCGGCAGCGGCATCGTCAGCAGACAACACGTCGTTCGGCTCAATGAACAGCGGATCCTGCTCAAATCCCTCCTACGACGCCGCCAAGGCCCGACCAGCAGATCGAGCCCGCGAGACCGGGATCGGCAACAGGATTTGAGCAGGATCCACCAGTCAAACAGGCTGATCCAGCATCGTCAGCAGACAACGCGACCTTCCGCTCGATGAGTAGCGGATCCTGCTCATTCCCGGGAGCCCACGCAGCCCCGACGGCGACCCAGTAGCTCAGGCCTGCCCGCCGAACAGCGACGTGACCGAACCGTCGAGGAAGACCGCGTTGATCGCCTTGGCGATCAACGGCGCGATCGACAGCACCGTCAAGTTCTTGATCGGTTCGGTGGTACGGATCGGCAACGTGTTGGTGACGATGACCTCTTCCATGCAAGAACCGTTGAGCCGGACGGCCGCCGGCCCGGAGAACACCGGGTGGGTGGCGGCCGCGATGACCCGCTTCGCGCCACGCTCCCGCAGCGCCTCGGCGGCCTGCGCGATCGTGCCTGCGGTGTCGATCATGTCGTCGACCAGGAGACAGGTCTGGCCTTCCACGTCACCGACGACCTCGTGTACCGCGACGGTGTTGGCCTTGTTGACGTCGCGCCGCTTGTGGATGATCGCGAGCGGGCAGCCGAGCCGGTCGGTCCACATGTCGGCCAGGCGCACCCGGCCCGCATCGGGCGAGACGATGCACATCTCTGACGCGTCGTACTTGGCGGCCACATAGTCGGCCAGCACCGGAAGCCCCCAGAGGTGGTCGACGGGGCCGTCGAAGAAGCCCTGGATCTGCGAGGCGTGCAGGTCGACGGACATGATCCGGTCGGCACCCGCCGCCCGGTACAGGTCGGCGACCAGGCGCGCCGAGATGGGTTCGCGTCCCAGGTGCTTCTTGTCCTGGCGCGCATACGGGTAGAAGGGGGCCACCACCGTGATCCGCTTGGCTGAGGCGCGCTTCAGCGCGTCCACCATGATCAGCTGCTCCATGATCCACTCGTTCACGGGCGCGGTGTGGGACTGGATCACGAAAGCGTCGCAGCCACGCACCGACTCCTCGAACCGGACGTAGATCTCGGAGTTCGCATAGGTGAGTGCCCTGGTCGGCACGAGCGGCTGTTCCATGAGCGCAGACACTTCCTGCGCGAGTTCAGGAAAGGCGCGCCCGCTGAAAAGCATCAGGTGCTTGTCGTTCTTGGCGATCTGAGTCATCTGGTCAGGCCTTCTTCTCTCGTGACTCGAGCACTGCTGGGTGGATCGCCCCACTCGATTCGGCCGCCGCAGCCGCCTGCTTCGATTCGGGACGACGATCGTTTACCCATCCTTCGACGTTGCGCTGCCTGCCGCGCGCCACCCCGAGCGCGCCGGCGGGGACGTCGTCGGTTACGGCAGAACCGGCGGCGACCAGCGCGCCGTCGCCGATGTCGACCGGCGCGACGAGGACGGAGTTGGACCCCACGAATGCGTTCTTTCCAACGTGGGAGGTGGATTTGTAGATGCCGTCGTAGTTGGCGAAAATCGTGCCGGCGCCGATGTTGGCCCCGTCGTCGACCACCGCGTCACCGCAGTAGGCCAGGTGAGGCACCTTCGCGCCGTCGCCGATCTGCGCATTCTTGGTCTCGACGAAGGCGCCGATCTTCCCGGAAGTTCCAAGTATCGTGCCGGGGCGAAGGTAGGAGAACGGCCCGACGTTGGCGTTGTCGCCGATGACGGCGAAGGATCCGTGCGTACGGATCACCTCGGCACCCTCCCCCACCTCGACGTTCATCAGGCTGGTGTCAGGGCCGATGACAGCACCGCTACGGACAGTCGTTGCACCCTGCAGGATCACGCCGGGAAGGAGCGTCACGTCGGGCGCAAGGTCGACGTCGACGTCGATCCACACGCTCGGCGGGTCGATCATGGTCACGCCCTGCAACATCCAGGAGTCGCGGATCCGACGGTTCATCTCCGCGTTCATCCGTGCGAGTTGGATGCGGTCGTTTACGCCCTCGGTCTGCCACACGTCATCGATGCGGTGGGCTCCGACCCGCCCCGAACGCTGCGCGGCGAAGTGGACGACGTCGGTGAGGTACTGCTCGCCCTGCGAGTTGTCTGTGGTCAGCGACGCGAGGCCCGCCCGCAGCGTCGCGGCGTCGAAGACGTAGATGCCCGAGTTGATCTCGTTGATCTGGAGTTGCGCCTCGGTTGCGTCCTTGTGTTCGACGATCCCGGTGACGTTGCCGCCGTCGCGGACGATGCGGCCGTAGCCGGTCGGGTCGTCGACGACGGCGGTGAGCACCGTGACCGCATTCAGGTTGCCACGGTGGGTGGCGACGAGGTCGCGCAGCGTGTCGCCGGTGAGCATCGGGACGTCGGCGTAGGTGACCACCACCTCGCCGTCGAGGTCGCCGAGCGCCGCAAGCCCGCAGGCGACGGCGTGCCCGGTGCCGAGTTGCTGTTCCTGAACGGCGGTGCTGACAGCCTCAGACAGCTTTTCGAGGTGCTCCTCAACCTGTTCGCGCTGGTGACCGACGACGACCACGAGGTGACCGGGGTCGAGGGCGGCCGCGGCGGAGACCGCGAAGCTGAGCATCGATTTGCCCGCGATCTCGTGCAGCAGTTTGGACTTGGTGGACTTCATGCGGGTCCCGCCTCCAGCGGCGAGAACCACGACGGCGGCGACTGGCGCGTCGGTGGACAACGGCTTCTCCTTCTCAGGCCAACAGTCGATCCGGACGGGTACCCCGCCTCCGGAAGGAGGTCGACGGCCCACGCTCAGAGTCGCTTCGCATCATACGTGGTTCGGCGCATCCCTGCCGAGTCGGCGTCGGTCGCACCGCATGCCACCGTCAATCGGCCCCTCCATCATGCCTCGGTGCTTGTCGGGGCGCGATCTCGGCCATCACGAAGTAGTGGTCAGAAGACGCGCCGCCCGACCAGTCGTCGATGAGCTTGAGCCGGGTCACGACCGCCCCGCGGGTGAGGATGTAGTCCAGCCAGGAGTCGCCGACCGGGTCGTCTCCGACGTATGGGTTCGACGCCGCGAAACTGGAACGGCTGCGCGACAACTGCAGCCATGGGTTGGTGAGCCCGCCGAGTTCCAGGAGCCGTGCCACCGGCGGCGAGTCCGGGGTCGCGTTGAGGTCTCCGCAGACGACCAGCGCCTCGTCCGGGTCGGCGACGCCCAACTCGTGGACAAGGGCGCCAACGAACTGGGCCTGGGAGAAGCGCAGCGTCGTGCTTGAGGGATGGTAGGCGAGGTGGGTGTTGAGGATGCCGAGCCGACGGTCCCCCCAGGGGATGCGCACGTATTGGACTGCCCTTGTCGGCTCGAACTCCGGCTCACCGTCGGGCAGATGGTACGTCCGCACTTCCTCGGCCGCTGCCCTCGTGGCGATGGCGAGACCCTCCGCGCCACCGCTCCACGACGCGGCGACGCTGTAGTGGATCCGGTAGTTGGCCAACGCCGGTACGAGGTCGAGTTGTAGCCCAGATATGGACCCGGGCAACGGTCGGACCTCCTGCATCGCCACCACGTCTGGTCTGTAGGAGTCGATGATGTCGGAGAACTGCCGCATCCTCGGCTGAAGCGGCGCGTTCAGATTCCACAGGTTCGCTGACATCACCGTCAGCGGTTTCGGTTCGGCCACGGTCTGGTCCTTTATCGCTCTGAGTCCGCACCAATCTAGTCGCGTTCAGGCCTGGGACGGGGCTGGGTGTGCACAGATCTCTGTATGCGTCGAGGCGGACCTGTATAGCGCCTGCCTCCACGGATGGAGAGATTTGTGCACGGCCCTGTTGTGATGAGACCATCCGCAACTGCGATTCCTGCGGCGCCGGCCGGCTCCTTGAGCTGCGACAGGGGCGCGAAACCTGGGCCGACGCTGCCGAACCAGGGCCCGTGAATCCGAGTCCGCGAAACCTGGGCCGACGAATCCGAAGCCGCGCGTACCCAGGGCTGCGAAAATCGACCAGTGGTCACTTCTGATCCGTCTTGCCAGGAAAACCGGCCAATGCCCAAAGGCTGACGTCGCACCCCACGCCCCGACGGCAGGGCACTGGCCGATACTCGACCCCAGACACCCCAAAATCGACCTGTGGCCGATCCTCGTGACCAGACAGGGCAAAATCGGCCACTACCCAGACGCCGACGCCGCATCCCACGCCCGGACGGCAGGGCACTGGCCGATACTCGACCCCAGACACCCCAAAATCGACCAGTGGCCGATCCTCGTGACCAGACAAGCCAAAACCGGCCACTACCCAGACGCCGACACCGCACCCACGCCCCGACGGCAGGGCACTGGCCGATACTCGACCCCAGACGGAGCAGAATCGACCAGTGGCCGATTTTCGTCGCTCCGAAGCGCCGGTGGCACAAGCCCGGGCGGGCCCGGGCGAGGCCGGGCCGGGCCGGACCAGGCCAGGCCATGCCGGTGTCCTGTTGTGGCGAGATCATCCGCAACCTCGATTCCTGCGGCGCCGGTCGGCTCCTTCAGCTGCGACAGTGCCGTGATCGATCCCCGTCCCACTCCGGGCCCGACGTGAGGTCGGCAACCAGCTTGACGGTCGACCGAGGCCTCGTCCTGACCGGGAGGAGACAGCCGACCTCACCGTCGTGCTGCGTGCGCAACCTGCATCGCCAAGCCCGGGCCCCACCGGCCGGGCGTTCCGCCTTACCAATGGCTATTCTGGCTCCCCGGGCAGGAGTCGAACCTGCTGCGCTAATCCTGATTCAAAGTCAGGCGGGCCCTACCGAAAGACCAACCGGGGAACGACCCTCGCGGGCCGAAGCCTGAGTCTATCGTCAGGTGGGGCGACTCGACCAACCCGACCGGTTGTCCACAGACAAGAACCAAATCGGTGTTTGGGGCACCGACCGGCGGATAGTGGATACAACCAGCCTTTAGGGAGGAGATGCCATGGACAAGGTGCGCTGCTTCGGCACCGGTGATGCGCTGTACGAGGCCTACCACGACGAGGAGTGGGGCCGCCCCGTCGTAGACGACGCCGACGAGCGGGCCCTGCTCGAGAGGATCTGCCTGGAAGGGGCCCAATCGGGGCTCAGCTGGATCCTCGTGCTGCGCAAACGCGAAGGGTATCGCAAGGCCTTCCACGGGTTCGACCCGGTCAAGGTCGCGGCGATGACGGACGACGACGTGGAGGCCCTGATGCAGGATGCGGGCATCGTGCGCAACCGGCGCAAGATCGTCTCGACGATCGGCAACGCAAAGGCGCTGCTCGCCATGCATGAGGCCGGTGAACGACTCGCCGACGTGATCGCGGAGCACACGCCCGAGCCGCGGGGGCATGCACCGCTGACGTTCGCCGACGTCCCGAGCCAGACTGCCGAGTCGCGCGCGCTGAGCAACGAGTTGAAGAAGCGCGGGTTCCGGTTCGTCGGCCCCACGACGATGTACGCGACCTTACAGGCGGTGGGCGCGGTCGACGACCACATCCAGGGCTGCTGGTTGGCCAGGGCGGGCTAGGCAGGGCTAGGCAGGGGCTAGGCAGGGCTAGGCACAATACCGTTCAGTTAAGGTCGCAGCGGTGTAGTTTGGTGGTATGCCGCGTGTTGGATGGAAGAAGCCAGAGACCGAGCGTCGCCTCTCTGACCTGGTCTCGGTCGGGGTGCTGACGCGGGTGTTCCCGCCCGAGCTGGTCGATGAGGTGATTGCCGATGTTGGCCGGACCGAGCAGCGGCATCGTTCGTTGCCGGCTCGGGTGATGGCCTACTTCGCGATCGGGATGGCGCTGTACTCCGAGGGCTCGCACGAAGACGTGCTGGCGCAGTTGACCGACGGGCTCTCGTGGGCCTCGGGATGGAGCGAGACATACGTGCCGCCGAGCAA
>NZ_FQZG01000043.1 GCF_900141915.1 Tessaracoccus bendigoensis DSM 12906
CCACCTGGCACACGGCGCAGACACCCGACCACAACATCTTGAAGGACTCCGCGGAAACCTCACGATGGACGTTTCGACACGGTCCCCGGCGCTCCGCGCGGTGGGACCGGCTCAACCGACCCGCAAGCCCAGCTCAACCAACCGGCGGTTGAGCCCGCCTCATGAGGAACGAACGAGGCGTGGTCGTTACCACCTGGCACACGGCGCAGACACCCGACCACAACATCTTGAAGGACTCCGCCGAAACCTCACGATGGACGTTTCGACACGGTCCCCGGCGCTCCGCGCGGTGGGACCGGCTCAACCGACCCGCAAGCCCGGCTCAACCGACGCGCAAGCCCGGCTCAACCGACGCGCAAGCCCGGCTCAACCGACGCGCGGACCGGCTCAACCAGCCGGAGACCCGACCGTCCGCTCACGCGCGACAAGCCTGAACAGGTGCTCCGAGGAGTAAAGGCCCAACGCCACGAGGGCGGCGAGGAACACGGGGAACGCCCAAGGTCCCGTCCAGGTCGAGATCACACCGAACAGCGGCGGCGCCAAGGTCGAGCCGAGATAGGCCGCGGCCATCTGGATTCCGATGATGGCCTGGGAGTTGTCGCGACCGAAGTTGACCGGAGTGGAGTGGATGATCGCCGGATAGATCGGGGCGGAGCCAAGCCCTGCAATCACGAGACCAACCAGCGCAGGAATCGGCGTCGGCACGGGCAGCGCGATCAGGGCGACACCGATCCCCAGCATGATGAAACCACCCCGGATCAGGTGTCTGTCCCCGACACGGTCGGCAAAGAAGCCGGCGAGGAAGCGACCGCCGGTGATCCCGAGCACGAAGAGTGAGGCAAACGCGGCGGCCGTGGCCACATCGACCCCGCGGCCGTTGACCAGATAGGTCGACGCCCAGAGGATCGATGTGGTCTCCAGCCCGCAGTACGCGAAGAAGGCAATCAGGATGGCGACCACGCCGCGGATGCGCAGGGCCTGCCCGAGAGGCACGTGTCCCCCGCTTCCTGCGGCGTTCGCTTCGCCAGTCCCCTCGCCTTCAGTGACCCGATCGCTCTGTTCGGACGTGCGGACCGGCGCCGCCTTCCCCCACAGGGGGAGGCTCACGATGAGCACGAACGTCAAGACGGCCTGGATCAGGCCGACGATCCGGTAGGCAGACGTCCAGCCCAGCCCTGCCGTGATGGCGTAGCTCATGATGAACGGGCTTACGGAGGCACCAACCCCCCAGAAGCTGTGCAGCCAGTTCATGTGGCGCGCGGCATAGTGGAGGGCAACATAGTTGTTGAGGGCCGCGTCGACCGCACCGGCGCCCACGCCGTAGGGGATGGCCCACAGGCACAGCATCCAGAACGCGTCGGAGACAGAGAACCCGATGAGAGCGAGGGCGGTAAGCCCGACGCTGACGGCGGTCACAAGGCCCGCCCCCAACCGGCGAGTCAGCCGCTCCGAGGCGAGGCTGGAGGCGATGGTGCCGCCGGCGATGATCATGGTGATGATGCCGGCGAAGGCTACGGGCACACCGAGGTCCGCGTGCATGACAGGCCAACCGGATCCGACAAGGGAATCCGGCAGCCCAAGGCTGATGAAGGCGAGGTAGATGATCGCGAGCAGGATCGAGTACACGTCTGGGTGATGCCTTTCGGGTCGCCGGATTGGCCGGGGAGCATGGGGTGCTTCCGCTTCGTGCGCAGCCACGTGCCGAGCCTTGGGGGAAGCAGTTAGCAGCATATCCCAGATGTGTACATCTGTACCTATCGCCTCATGGGATGGTCACGCCGTGGGCGCGTTGCCCGCTGCCGCTTCCCACTTGGTGAGCCGTTCGATCCCCTTTGCCACGATGTCGGGATCGCGCCGTTCGGTGTCGAGAGCTTCGTGGATGGTCAGCCCCTCAATCAGGGCATCCAGAAGCCGGGCTGTCATCGGGTCGAAGTGCCGCTCCAAAGCGGTCCGGCTCCGACGCATCCAGCCATTCGTGAGTTGTCTGTAGGCGGGATCGCGTGCGGCCAGGGTGTAGAGCTCGTGGGTCAGAACGAGGTCACGCTGCGAGCCGAAGACGTCGTTCGAAATGATCGCGGCCACCGCGGTGCGAGCTTCGGCAAGGTCGGCCGCCTCGGCGAGGCGGCTCTCGAACCGTTCTGCCACCGTCGTTGAGAAGACCTCGAACGCCTCCCTCAGCAACTCGTCCATGCCGGAGAAGTGATAGGTCATCGATCCGAGGGGCACGTCGGCTGCCGCCGCAACCTTCCGGTGAGTCACCCCTGCTACCCCACACTCGGCGATCACGTCGAGGCAGGCGGCCACGATCCGCTCACGCCGCTGCGGGTCGTGCCTGCGGGTGCCCGCGCGCCCGGGTTGGGTGTCGTCTCCCATCAGAGCGACCTGATGACCCGCGCAGGGTTACCGACCGCGAGCGAGCGGGGCGGGATGTCGCGGACCACGACGGCGCCGGCCCCGACGACCGAGTCGTCGCCGATCGTCACACCAGGGCAGATGATCACCCCGCCGCCGAGCCAGACGTTGTCGCCGATCGTGATGGGTTTCGCGGACTCGAGCTTGTCGCGCCGGGCTTGGGGCTCGAGCGGGTGCTGCGGCGTCAGCAGCTGGACGTTCGGGCCGATCTGGCAGTCTGCGCCGATCCGGATCGGCGCGACATCGAGGGCCGTCAGGTTGTAATTGATGAAGGTACGCGGCCCGATCGAGATGTTCTCGCCATAGTCGACGAACAGTGGAGGTCGGACGGTGACTCCTTCGCCGAGTTCCCCGACGAGGTCCGCGAGGCTCTGCCGGGCGCCCTCGTCTCCGGCAACGCTCTCACGGTGGTAACGGACGGCCAGCGCGGCGGCACGTGCCATACGCGTCTCCAGGTCAGGGTCGTCGGCCAGGTATGGGTCGCCGGCGAGCATCCGCTCACGCTGTGTCCGCGGGTCACCTGCGAAGTAGTCGTCTGCCATGCGGACAACTGTACGCACCTGCGCCGGTCGAGCCGCCTCGTGAGGGATGAATGAGGGGTGTCGAAACCAACCTGCGCCCGGCCCAGGGTCCTGACCGCGGGTTCTTGAGAGAGTCTGCGGGGAACGCCACGTTGGTTTCGACACGGGCCGCTCGCAAGCTCACGGCCCGGCTCAACCGTCGACGTCCCCGTTCATCCAACGCTCAGCACGACTCAGTCGCCGACCAACTCGATGATCGCGTCCACCACCTCATCGGGGGTCAGAAAGGTCGAGTCGATCACCGTCACACCTTCGGCCGCGTCCGTGAAGTTCGACACCGTCGAGTCGTCCCGGTCGCGGCGCAACACCTGATCGGTCACCTCCGCCTCGGTCGCCCTGCCCTCGACCTCGGCGGCGCGCCTCGCGACGCGGGCGTCCGGGTCGGCGACCAGCAGCACCCGCACGTCGGCGTCTGGCGCGACGACCGTGGTGATGTCGCGCCCCTCAACGACGATGCGCCTGTCGTGGGCCGAGATCAATTCCCGCATCCGCCCGGTCAGCAGGCGACGCACTTCGTGGTTCGTCGCGACCTCCGAGACGGCCGCCGAGATCCTCGGCTCCCGGATCGCTTCGGTCACGTCTCGCCCGTTGATCGAGAACCGGGGCGTCTCCGGTGAGGTTTCGCACACCAGGTCGGCCTCCTCGACCAACCGGGCGACATCCTCTTGCGACGCCCCGTCGGGGAACCGCGCCAGGTACTCGGAGGTGGCGGCGCGGTACATCGCGCCGGTGTCCAGGTAGCCAAGGCCGAGCCGCCTCGCCAGGAGCTTCGCCGCCGTCGACTTACCCGACCCGCTCGGCCCGTCGATCGCGAACAGCAACGATCCGTTCATTTCCTGCTCCCTGACCATGCGTGCCAGCCCCTCTCCACAATGTTGGCTCTCAACTGCTCGGCGACCTCACGCTCCACCGAGATCGACAGGTAGCCGAGCTGCCTGATCTGGTCGTGAGTGAGCTCGAAGTCCTCGACGTTGAAGCCCGCCTCGCCGATGTCGGTGAACAACCTGGCGAGGGCGCGCGGCTCGTCGGGGATCTCGACGGTGACCTCGAGCACGTCGATCGGGTCCTGCCCGTGCTTGCCGACCAGCGACAGCGCCCCGGCCTGCCCCATCCCCAGAAACTTCTCCAACTGCTCCGGCCGCTCGAGCTGGTCAATCAGGAACGCGAGGTCCTGGGCGACCTCAAGCAGTTCGTGGCGCACCGCCGAGGCGTTCGATGTGAGGATCTGGCGCCACATCGACGGGTCGGATCCGGCGATCCTGGTGACATCGCGGATGCCCTGCCCCGCAAGTTGCAGGTTGTCCTGCGGGACCTGGCGTAAGTGGGAAGCGGTGAGGATGCTCATCAAGTGCGGCACGTGGCTGACCTGCGCGACGGCCACATCGTGCTCTGCGGCGGGCATCGTGACGACTCGGGCGCCAACGTCGCGGGCCAACTTCTCGATGACGGCGATATCGGCCGGGGCGTTCTCAGGTTCGGGCGTGACGACCCAGGTGCGATCGCGGAACAGGTCGCCCGAGGCCGTCAGCGGGCCGGTGAACTGCGAGCCTGCCATCGGGTGCGACCCGACGTAGCGCCGGTGCTCCGGCGCGAGCCGGTCGATGGCACGCAGGATGGGGGCCTTGACCGACCCCACGTCAGTGATGACGGCGTCGGGGAACTTCTCCAGCACCTCGGCTACCAGTCCCGGGATCACATCGGGCGGGGTCGCGACCACGACGACGTCGGGGTTGTCCGTGCTCTCATCGGAGACGCGACCGGCCCCGAGGCCCGCCGCGACAAGTGCGTGAGAGGCGGCGATGTCCCATAAAACGACGTCGTAACCTGCCCTGGTCAGCGCCAGACCGAGCGACGAACCGACGAGCCCGGCACCGAGGATCAGTACGTTTTCAGTCAAGGTTCGCCTCATCACGCGACAGGCGGCGGAACACCCGACGGCGCCCCGTCCCCCGCTCGAGCACGGCAGCCTCGAGGTGGGTCGACGACAAAGCCCGACGCACCCGCCCGATCGCCTCACCCAAAGGAGCGGCTGGGTCGAACCCTTCGCGGAGTTCGGCCGTTACCCGCTCGGCGTCGCCACCGATCACCGCCAGGTCTGTCTCGTCGCTGATGACGCCGTCGTAGCCGATTCGGTAGAGCACGTCACCGGCGGGCAGGTCGCCCAGTTCCGCGACGATCAGCTCCACCTCGAACGGCTTCTCGGTCGACGCGAACACGCCACCCAACTGCTGCGAGTACGCCCCGGCGAGGCTGCGTCCGGTGACGTCGCGCCGATCGTAGGCGTAGCCGCGCAGGTCGGCGTGCCGGATGCCCGCGATTCGCAAGGCCTCGAACTCGTTGTAGCGACCCACTGCGGCAAACCCGATCCGGTCGTAGATCTCTGAGACCTTGTTCAACGTCGTCGAATGGTTGTCGGCCACCATCGCGATACCACCGCCGTAACGCAGGACGGCGACGGCGCGGCCGCGGGCGATGCCCTTGCGGGCGAACTCGGCCCGGTCAAGCATCAGCTGCTCCGGGCTGACATACATGCTCATACTCACAGCGCGTACCCCCTCGGGCCGTCGGGTCGACCTGAGCGGGCCGCGACGATGGTTTCGGCCAGCTCGCGGACGCCGTCCTCGGACCAGCGCGCGACGCCGTCCGCGGAGGCCCGCATCACGAGGGGGAAGATGCCGCGGGTCAGGTCGAGGCCGGAGGTCGCCGAATCGTCGTCGGCGGCGTCGTAGAGCGACTGGAGGAGCGCGGCGACGGCAGCGCGTTCGTCGGCTTCCGGGTCGTGCAGTTTCTTCAGCGCGCCGCGGGCGAAGGCCGCTCCGGAGCCGACGGAGGTGAACTGCTGTTCCTCGTAGCGTCCGCCGGTCGCGTCGTAGGTGAAGATGCGGCCGCGCTCGGCGCGCTGGTCCCAGCCGATGAACAGCGGCAGGACGACCAACCCCTGGAGGGCCTGCGCCAGGTTCCCGCGGATAAGCGCGCCGAGCCGGTTGGCTTTGCCGTCGAAGCTCAGGCCTACGCCCTCCACCTTTTCGAAGTGCTCGAGCTCGACCTGGAAGAGTCGCACCAACTCGATCGCCATTCCTGCGACCCCTGCTACGCCGATGATCGTCTGCTCGTCGGCGGAGAACACCTTCTCGATGTCGCGCATGGCGATCTCGGAGCCCATGGTGGCGCGGCGGTCGCCCGCCATCACGACCCCGTCACGGTAGCGGGCGGCGACGATGGTGGTGCCGTGTACTGCGGGCAGCGCGTCGGGTGACACCCTCGGTAGGGTGTCCGGCGCGACCTTGCGCAGGTACTCCACGAAGGAGGGGGTGTCGTCAGGCAGGTGGGTCACCCGAACATCCTAATGGGCGAGCGACTGAGGCCCACGCCAGACGGACCTGGCTAGACTCCGGCCATGCGTCGATTCGGTTGGTTGGTTGTTGATCTGGTTCTGGTGGTGGTCTTCGCCGCAGTGGGGCGGGCGTCGCACGGGGAGTCGGTGGCGGGCACGTTCCTGACAGCCTGGCCGTTCCTGGTCGCCTGCGTCGCGGCGTGGGTCGTCCTGCTCTTCTTGGGTGACGACGGCCTCGGCTGGCGGGCAGGCCTGATCGTCTGGCTGGTTACGCTGATCGGCGGCATGGCGATCCGGGTCGCGGCTGGCGACACGGCCGCCGTCGCATTCATCGTCGTGGCAACGCTGTTTCTCGGTGTGACGCTGCTCGGCTGGCGCCTGGTCGCCCGGCGAGTGGGCGTGGGTCGCGCCTGACCTTGAGCACTATCCGGGGTTCGATGCCCGAAAACGGCCACTTTAACGTTCCAACAGCCATCGAACCCGAAATAGTGCTCAACGCCTACCCAACCCCAGCGCCCGCGCCACCCAGTTCGGCGGGGATGTTGGCGGGGCGGGGGCCCTGGTAGTCGGCACCGTAGGCGCCCGGTGCCGGGCGACGCTTCCGCATCGGCGCCGAGACGCCCTGCGCGAGCCGTCGCGACGTGATCAGGAAGCCCGTGTGCGACGACGTGCCATGGCCAGGCCTGATCGCCAGACCCTCCGCGTGCCAGTCCCGCACCGTCGTCTCGGTGGCGAGAGGTTCGGTGAACCCGCCGTGCGCGCGCAGGGTGTCGGCGACCCGTCCGAGCTGGGTGGCCGTAGCGACGTAGCACGTCAGCACCCCGCCGGGCACCATCCGTTCCCCAACCGCTTCGACGCACTCCCACGGCGCGAGCATGTCGAGGACCGCGCGGTCGATGGGCTCGTCCGTGATCGACTCGACGAGGTCGCCCACCGTCAACGTCCACGCCGGATGTGACCCGCCGAGGAAGTTCTCGACGTTGGCACGGGCGACGTCGGCGAACTGCTGGCGCCGCTCGTAGGAATGCAGTGCCCCGTCCGGCCCGATGGCGCGCAGCAGCGCCAACGTCAGGGCCCCGGAACCGACGCCGGCCTCCAGCACCCGGGCACCCGGGAAGATGTCGGTCCACATCAGGATCTGGGCGGCGTCCTTCGGATAGACGACCGCGGCGTCGCGCGGCATGGAGACCATGTACTCGTTCAGCACCGGCCGGAAGGCCAGGTACTGCATGCCCCCGGCCGAGGTGACGGTGACACCCTCGGGCCCACCGATCAGGTCGTCGTGGCTGACGGCGCCCTTGGTGGTGTGCCAGGTGGCACCCTCTTTCAGCACCACCGACTTTCGCCTGCCCTTGCTGTCGGTGAGGGTGACGCGGTCACCTGCCTGCAGGTTGCCGGTGTGCACGCCGGAGAGGTTCATCGCCGGTTTCCCTTCGCTTCATGCCAGATCCCGAGCAGATCCGGCCAGGTTGTCGACGCCAGCCCGTCGCTGGAGATCACCATCCTCGGGTGGGACTCGAGTTGGGCGAGGACCGGCACAGCATAGACGAATGCGCCCGCGGCAAGCGCCGACGCGGTCCCTGGCACCGAATCCTCCAGCGCTATCGAGCCGTCCGAAGAAACGCCGAGCCTCTCCATCGCCAACAGATACGGGTCGGGATGCGGCTTCGACCTGGCGACATCGTCGCCGTGTACGACGAACTGCACCGCAGGTGGCAGCAGGTCGACGGCGGCCGCCATGATCGTCCCGTTCGACGCGGTCACCACCGCGGCAGGAACGCCGTCATCTGCCGCTTCCTCGAGCAGTTCGAGCGCACCGGGCAGGAACGGCAACCCGTCGCGACGCAGCTGGTCTGCGATCCGCCTGTGCAACTCGTCGTGGATCTCCTCATGCCGGTCGGGCCGACCGATCGCCTCGGCCATCTGTCTCGTGGTGATGGCGGCGCTCTGCCCGATCAGCGAACGCATCATGTCCTCGCCCCAGACGACGTCATGGTCGGCGAGCATCTCCGCCTCGGTCTGGGCCCAGATCGGTTCGGTGTCGACGAGGGTACCGTCGAAGTCCCAGAGGACCGCCTCAGGCCTAGCCCGCATTGAAGTACTTCGCTTCGGGGTGGTGCAGGATGAACGCGTCGGTGGACTGCTCGGGGTGCAACTGGAGTTCCTCGCTCAACTCGACCCCGATCCGCCCCGGTTCAAGCAGGCCCATCAGCTTGACGCGGTCCTCGAGGTCCGGACAGGCCGGGTAGCCGAACGAGTAGCGCGAACCGCGGTAGGCCTGGTCTCGGATGGCCTCCGAGACGGTGCCCTCCTGGGCGCCGAACCCGAGCTCCAATCGGGTTCGGTGGTGCCAGAACTCCGCCAACGCCTCGGTCAGCTGCACAGACAGGCCGTGCAACTCGAGGTAGTCGCGGTAGGCATTGGCCTCGAACAGCTTCTGCGTTGCGCCGGCCACCTCGGAGCCCATCGTGACGACCTGGCAGGCGAACACGTCGGGCCCGAGCTCCTCGGCCTCGGCCCGGTCGCGGAAGAAGTCGGGGATCGACAGGTGCCGGTCGCGACGCTGCCGCGGGAACGTGAAACGGGTCAGTTCCCTGGTCCAGTCGTCGGGATCGCCGATCACCAGGTCGCGACCTTCGCTGTAGGCGGGCCAGTAGCCGTGCACGACGGCGAAACCGCCGATCTGCTCGGTCTTGATCCGGTCGAGCCACATCCGCAGCCGCGGCAGCGCCTCGGTCTTCACGAGCTCCTCGTAGCTGGGGCCGCCCTTGATCGCCCGCATGCCCCAGCGGCCCATGAAGGTGGCCCGGTGGTCGAGCCACTCGACGATCTCGGCCAGCGCGATGCCCTTGACCACCCGCGACCCCCAGAACGGCGGGGTCGGCACCTCGACCCGGCGTTGGACGTCGGAGCGGGGCAGCGAGTCCTGGTCGACCTCGTCGACGACCTCCACCTTGGGGTAGCGGCGCTTCTTCGGCTCCGGCAGCTTCGCGCCGGGCAGGCCCTGCTTGACCGCCATGACGGCATCCATCAGCGCGAGCCCCTCGAACGCGTCCTTGGCGTAGCGCACCTCCCCCTCGAACAGGTCGCCGAGGTCGTGCTCGACGTAGGCCCTGGTCAACGCCGCTCCACCGAGCATGACGGGGTACTTGTCGGCCAGCCCGAGCCGGTTCAGCTCGACCAGGTTGTCCTTCATCACCAGGGTCGACTTCACCAGCAGCCCCGACATCCCGATGGCGTCGGCCTTGTGCGCCTCCGCGGCCTCGACGATGGCGTTGATCGGCTGCTTGATGCCGATGTTGATCACCGTGTAGCCGTTGTTGCTGACGATGATGTCGACCAGGTTCTTCCCGATGTCGTGTACGTCTCCGCGGACGGTGGCCAGCACCAGCGTGCCCTTGCCGGAGTCGCCTTCCGCCTTCTCCATATGGGGTTCCAGGTACGCGACGGCCGTCTTCATCACCTCTGCGGACTGCAGCACGAACGGGAGCTGCATCTGGCCGGAGCCGAACAGCTCGCCCACGGTCTTCATGCCTGCCAGGAGGTCCTCGTTGATGATCTCGAGGGCCGCCTTGGTTTTCAGAGCCTCTTCGAGGTCCGCATCAAGGCCCTTGCCTTCACCGTCGATGATGCGACGGCGAAGCCTCTCGGCCAGCGGAAGCGCGGCCAGTTCCGCGGCACGCGTGGCTTTGGCGGAGGCCGCGGTGACCCCCTCGAACAGCTCCAGGTACCTCACGAGCGGGTCGTAGTCGCCGTCGCGGCGGTCGTAGACCAGATCGAGGGCGACCTTCCGCTGCTCTTCCGGGATGCGGTCCATCGGGAGGATCTTGGCGCTGTGCACGATCGCCGAGTCGAGGCCGACCTGGACGCACTCGTGCAGGAACACCGAGTTCAGCACGATGCGGGCGGCCGGGTTCAGGCCGAATGAGACGTTGCTGACGCCGAGCGTGGTGCGCACCCCGGGGTAGCGGCGCTTGAGTTCGCGGATCGCTTCAATGGTCTCGAGGCCGTCGCGCCTGGTCTCCTCCTGGCCGGTGGCGATCGGGAAGGTGAGGCAGTCGACCAGGATGTCGCCGACGTCCATGCCCCAATTCCCGACCAGGTCGTCCACCAGCCGGGAGGCGACGCGCACCTTCCATTCGGCGGTGCGGGCCTGGCCCTCCTCGTCGATCGTCAGCGCGACGACGGCGGCGCCGTGCTCCTTGACCAGGGGCATCACCTTCGCGAAGCGGGATTCGGGGCCGTCGCCGTCCTCATAGTTGACGGAGTTGATGATGCTGCGGCCCGCCAGCCGCTCGAGGCCGGCCAACAGCACGTGCGGCTCGGTCGAATCGAGGACGATCGGCAGCGTCACCGCGGTCGAGAGCCGGAACGCGAGCTCCGACATGTCGGCGGCGCCGTCACGACCTACGTAGTCGATGCACAGGTCGAGGATGTGCGCACCGTCGCGGGCCTGGGCCTTGGCGATGTCGACGCATTCATCCCAGTTCCCCGCCAGCATCGAGTCCCGGAACGCCTTTGAACCGTTGGCGTTGGTCCGCTCACCGATGCTGAGGTAGCTGGCGTCCTGTTCGAACGGCACCTCGATGTAGAGGCTGGACGAGGCCCGCTCGTCCTCGACCTCGCGTGCGACGACCTCCTGCCCGCTGAACCGCTCGGCCAGCAGCCGGATGTGCTCCGGTGTGGTGCCGCAGCAGCCACCGATCACAGCGAGCCCGAACTCGCCCAGGTACTGGCCGAGCGCGTCGGCCAGTCCTTCCGGGCTTAGCGGGTAGCGGGCACCGTCGGCGGTCAGTTCCGGGAGCCCGGCGTTGGGCATGGCGCCGACGGCGATGCCTGCGCGACGCGCGAGATGGCGCAGATGCTCGCTCATCTCCGCCGGGCCGGTGGCGCAGTTGAGGCCGATGCAGTCGATGCCGAGCGCTTGGAGCGTGGTCAGCGCCGCGCCGATCTCGGAGCCCAGCAACATCGTCCCGGTGGTCTCGACCGTGACGTTGACCATGATCGGCAGCTCGACGCCCGCCTTCTCGCGGGCGCGTTTCGCCGCGATGACCGCGGCCTTGGCCTGCAACAGGTCCTGGCAGGTCTCGATCTGGACGGCGTCGATACCGCCACGGATCATGGCCTCGACCTGGGCCTGGTAGGCGTCACGGACGGCGGCGAACCCGATGTGTCCCAGCGTCGGCAGCTTGGTACCCGGGCCCATGGAGCCGAGCACGAACCGGGGATGTTCGTCAGTAGCGAACTCGTCGGCGACGGTGCGCGCAACGCGGGCCCCGGCCTCCGCGAGCTCCTCCAACCGGTCGACGATGTCGTACTCCCCGAGCGCCGCCAGGTTCGTGCCGAACGTATTGGTTTCGACGGCGTCAGAACCGGCCTCGAAGTAGGCCCTGTGCACGGCGGCCACCACATCTGGCCTTGTCACATTGAGAATCTCGTTGCAGCCTTCCAGCCCGAGGAAGTCATCTTCGATGGACAACTCGCCGAAGGACTGCAGCATGGTTCCCATCGCCCCGTCGGCGACGAGGACGCGGCGGTTCAGGAGGTCAGTCAGTGAGTTTGGCACGCGGCAAGGGTACCCGCACCGGGTAGGGTGAACGAATGCAGTTCGCGAGCATGGATGACCTACGCAATCCCGCCATCGCCGTCGCGTTTTCCGGTTGGAACGACGCCGGCAACGCGGCGAGCGACCTGCTGCGTCACCTGAACGGCAGCTATCCCGGCACTGATCTCGGCGTCATGGACGACGAGCGCTATTGGGACTTCCAGCAAACCCGCCCGATGCTGCACCGGGAGGCCGACGGCCCGTGGATCGAGTGGCCGGCGATCAGGATGCGCGTGGTCCACCACCCCGAGCGCGACATCGTCACGGTGCTCGGCCCCGAACCCAACCTGCTGTGGCGGACGTTCTCATTGGAGCTGATCAGGGCACTGGTCCAAATCGATCCCGAGATCGTGTTGTTCCTCGGGGCCATGCTGAGCGACGCCCCACACAGCCGCCCGCTGCCGGTCGGCGTCTATTCGGCCGACCCCCAGATCGGTGAGCGGTTCTCTGTTGGGGACAACGACTACACCGGCCCCACCGGGATGCTGGGCGTGGCCGGCCAGTTGCTCCTGCACGAGCAGATCCCCAGCGCATCACTCTGGGTGTCGGTCCCCCACTATGTTTCGACGCCGCCGAACCCGAAGGCGCAGGAGGCGCTGCTGACCGAACTTGAGGCCGTGTTGCGGATCAGCCTCGACCACGCGGAGATTCCCGAAGAGGCCGTCAAGTGGAGCGAGGCGGTCGACCAGTTGAGTCAACAGGACCCGGAAATCGCCGAGTACATCGAACAACTGGAGGAGGCGCGCGACGCGGAAGAGGTCGAAGGCGCCACCGGAGACACGATCGCGGCCGAGTTGGAGAAGTTCCTGCGACGCCGGGGCGACGATGGTCGCTCCACTGCCTGATGGGCACGACAGTCCACCGCCCTGGAAACCAACGGGCCCGCTGACTCAGCTGACTCAGTGACGGCAGGCGGCAACGGCGAGGTCGCGCAATTGCGCGACCATCTCGTCTGGGTCGGCAGCGTTGTAGACCGCGGAACCGGCGACGAACGTGTCCGCACCAGCCTCGGCGCAGCGTCCGATCGTCTCGGCACTGACTCCCCCGTCGACCTGCAGCCAGATCGGTCGATCGCCCAGTAGTTGGCGCGTGCGTCGGATCTTGGGGAGCACCAGGTCGAGGAACTTCTGCCCCCCGAAGCCGGGCTCGACCGTCATGAGTAGCACCATGTCGACCTCGTCCAGCAGGTCGGCGAAGGGGTCGACGGGGGTCGCGGGCTTCAGCGCGATAGCCGCGCGCGCCCCCGCTGAACGCAGTTCCCTGGCAAGCCGGATCGGCGCCTTCGCCGCCTCGACATGGAAGGTCACCGACTCGGCACCCGCCTCGGCGTAGGCCGGGGCCCAACGGTCCGGATCCTCGATCATCAGGTGGATGTCGAGCATCTTGACGGTGGCCTTGCGCAGCGATTCGACCACCGGGAGCCCGAGGGTCAGGTTCGGCACGAAATGGTTGTCCATCACGTCGACGTGGATGGCGTCGGCGCCGGGGATGCGGGCGACCTCGTCGGCCAGGTGGGCAAAGTCGGCGTTGAGGATGCTCGGCGTTATTCGCATGGACTAAACCCTATCCAAGGCGGGTAGTTGCGTAAGCTCTTGGGTAAGAGGTGATGACCATGGAAATCGGAACCAGACACGTCTATGACCCTCCAGAGGATAGCGACGGCCTCCGGGTCCTCGTCGACCGGCTGTGGCCACGAGGCTTGAGCAAGGAGCGGGCCGACCTTGACCTGTGGGACAAGGATGTCGCGCCGTCGACGGAGTTGCGGCAGTGGTGGCACCACGACCCGGCCTCCTTCGACGAGTTCGTCCGCCGATACCGGGCAGAGCTTGATGACTCGGGCGCGGCCGAATCCCTGCTTGCGAAGGTGAAGGGCCAAGAGAAGGTCACGCTGCTGTTCGCGGCACGCTACCCGAAGAACAACGCGACGGTGTTGGCCACCTACCTTGAGGAGCTGTTGGGCGGCTGAGGCGGCTACTCCTGTCGTAGCGGTCGAACGGCGCCTTCTTGAGTCACTTGATCGAGCCGGGCGCGACGATCTGATTCACGATGGGCGCCCGCCTGCCACAACCAGATCAATCTCCGGGTCGTCGGTGCGCGTCCAGTACCCTCCCACCACGCTGGCAGCGAATCGCTGGCTGCCTGCAACGCTCACACGGGCGAATCGGGGCGCGTCCCTGTCGATTGGTGCCAGAATCGTCCCAGTCGCATGAAGAAGACCCCGGGAGGCCGTCGTGACAACCGCAAACGCCACTGGCTCGACCCTGATCGAGCACGCGGGCATCGAGATCATCCCCGAATCGGAGCGCAACGCCAAGCCCCGCGACCTGTTCTGGCCGTGGTTCGCGGCCAACGTGTCGGTCTTCGGCATGAGCTACGGCGCCTGGATCCTCGGGTTCGGGATCTCGTTCTGGCAAGCGGCGCTGGTCTCGGTGATCGGCATCACCGTGTCCTTCTTCCTGTGCGGCGTCATCGCCATCGCAGGCAAACGCGGCTCCGCCCCCACCATGGTGCTGTCCCGGGCCGCGTTCGGCGTCAACGGGCAGAAGGTGCCCGGAATCGTCAGCTGGTTGACGTCGATCGGCTGGGAAACCTACCTGGCGATCCTCGCGGTCCTGGCCACGTCCAGCATCATCACCCGGTTGGGTGGCAACGGAGGGACGGCGGTGCGGCTGGGGGCGACCGTAGTCGTCGCGGCCTTGATCGTCGGGGCGTCGGTGCTCGGCTACCACACCATCATGAAGCTCCAGTCGGTGCTGACCTGGCTGACCGGTTTCATCACAATCCTCTACGTGGTACTGACCCTTGGCCACATCGACTTCGCCACCGTCGGCTCCCTCCCGAACGGGAGCCTCGGCCAGGTGCTCGGAGCCCTGGTCATGGTGATGACCGGCTTCGGGCTCGGCTGGATCAACATCGCCGCCGACTGGACGCGCTACCAGAAGCGAACCGCCTCCGACGGCTCCATCATCTTCTGGAACACGTTCGGCGCCTCGGTCGCACCCATCCCGCTGGTGCTCGTCGGCCTGCTCCTTGCAGGTTCGGATCCGGCGCTCAGCGAAACCATCAACTTCGACCCGCTGGGCGCCCTCGCATCGATCCTGCCCGTGTGGGTGCTCATCCCGTTCCTGCTGACGGCCGTGCTCGCACTGGTCTCAGGCGCGGTACTCGGCATCTATTCCTCGGGCCTGACGCTGATCAGCCTCGGCATCAAAATCCCCCGCCCCGCAGCCGCCGCCATCGACGGCGCGATCCTCACGCTCGGCACCATCTACGTCGTGTTCTTCGCAGCGAACTTCGTCGAACCGTTCCAGAGTTTCCTGATCACGCTCGGTGTCCCGCTGGCATCGTGGGCGGGCATCCTGATCGCCGACATCCTGCGCCGCCGGGGCGACTACGACGAGGAGGCCCTCTTCGACCCCAAGGGCCGCTACGGGGCGTGGGACTGGACCTCGATCGGCACCATGGTCGTGGCGTCGGTGATCGGATGGGGATTCGTGGTCAACGCCTTCTCGGAATCAGCGACCTGGAACAACTGGCAGGGCTACCTGCTGTTCCTGATCGGAGGCCGCGAGGGTGACTGGGCCTACGCCAACCTGGGTGTCTTCTTCTCGCTCGTGCTGTCGTTCGTCGTGACCTACTTCGCCCGCGCGCGAAAGATCCGCGCCCAGGAGACCATCAGTCGGCCGTGACCGAGCGGAAGCCGCGCAACCGCAGGCTGTTGCCCACCACGAACACGCTGGAGAACGCCATTGCGGCCCCTGCGAGCATCGGGTTCAGCATGCCGAACGCGGCGATCGGGATGGCCGCCACGTTGTAGGCGAATGCCCAGAACAGGTTCGTCCTGATGGTGCCGAGCGTCCTGCGGGAGAGCCGGATAGCGTCGACAGCGCCCCGCAGGTCACCCTTCACCAGGGTCAGGTCGGACGCCTCGATGGCGACGTCGGTGCCGGTGCCCATCGCGAGGCCGAGGTCGGCTGCCGCCAGAGCGGGAGCATCGTTGACGCCGTCGCCGACCATCGCCACGACACGCCCTTCGGCCTGCAGCCGCTTGACGACATCGACCTTCTCGCTGGGCAGCACCTCGGCTATCACCTCGTCGATTCCGACCTCGCCTGCGATCTGGCGGGCCACCGCCTCGTTGTCGCCGGTGAGCAGCACCGGGGTCAGCCCCAGGGCCTTCAGCCCGACGATCGCCTCGGCGCTGGTGGGCTTGACGGTGTCGGCGACCACGAGGATTCCGCGGGCCGCACCGTCCCAGGCCGCCACGACGACGGTCTTGCCGCCAGCCTGGGCCTCACGCCCGGCCGCGGCCAGGGCATCGGTGATCTCGATGCCGCGCTCCAGCAACAGCGACTCCCGCCCGACGAGCACGTCGTGGCCCTCGATTCGGCCCTCGACGCCTCGGCCCTCGATGTTGGTGAAGGACTCGGGGGTCGGAAGGGAGCCGCCCTCCTGCACGGCGGCCTTGGCGATCGCCTGGGCGATCGGGTGCTCAGACGCGTCCTCCAACGCCCCGGCGAGCCGCAGCAGGGTCGCGTGTTTGGTGCCTTCCACGGCCACCGCGTCGACCAGGGTCATCTTTCCGGTGGTGACGGTGCCGGTCTTGTCTAGCACGATCGTGTCGACCTTGCGGGTCGACTCCAGCACCTCGGGGCCCTTGATGAGGATGCCCATCTGGGCGCCACGACCGGTGCCGACCAGCAGCGCCGTGGGGGTGGCGAGCCCGAGCGCGCAGGGGCACGCGATCACGAGGACGGCGACCGCGGCGGTGAAGGCGGCGGTCGCCGGGAACCCGGCGCCGAGCCAGGCACCGAGGGTGACCACGGCGATCCCGATGACGATGGGTACGAACACCCCGGAGATCCGGTCGGCGAGCCGCTGCACCTCGGCCTTGCCGGTCTGGGCCTCCTCCACGAGCTTGGCCATCTGGGCCAGCTGGGTGTCTCCGCCGACCCGGGTCGCCCGGACCAGCAGCCGCCCGCCGGCGTTGATGGTCGCCCCTGTGACGCCGTCGCCTTCCGCGACCTCGACCGGCACCGATTCACCTGTCAGCATCGAGGCGTCGACTGCGGAGGTGCCGTGTACGACGACCCCGTCGGTGGCGATCTTCTCTCCGGGCCGGACGAGGAACTCGTCGCCGACCGACAGGTCGTCGATCGGGATGAGCGTCTCCACCCCATCTCGGACGATCGACACGTCCTTGGCGCCCATCTCCAGGAGGGCGCGCAGGGCGGCCCCGGCCTGCCGCTTCGAGCGCTTCTCGAAGTAGCGTCCGGCGAGGATGAACATGGTGACGCCCGCGGCGACTTCGAGGTAGATGTTGGCCGCACCGTCGGAGGGCGCCAGGGTCAACTCGAACGGGTGCTTCATGCCGGGGACGCCAGCCGTGCCGAAGAACAGCGCGTACAGCGACCAGAGGAAGGCCGCGCCGGTGCCCATCGAGATGAGCGTGTCCATGGTGGCCGCACCGTGACGCAGGTTGATGAATGCGGCCTTGTGGAACGGCCAGGCGGCCCAGACGATGACGGGCGCGGCCAGCGTCAGCGAGGCCCACTGCCAGTAGGTGAACTGGAGAGCCGGGACCATCGCCATCGCGATGACCGGCACGCTCAACACGACCGCACCGATCAGGCGTTGACGCAGCGACCGAAGCTCGGGGTCGTCGTCGGCCACCGTCTTCGCGGGGGCCCCTTCCTTCGGCTTGGGAAGCTCGGCCGTGTAGCCGGTCTTGACCACCTCGGCGACAAGCAGAGCCGGATCGTAGTCCTCCGGGACGGTGACCTTGGCCTTCTCGGTCGCGTAGTTGACGGTGGCGGTGACCCCGTCGAGCTTGTTGAGCTTCTTCTCGATCCGAGCGGCGCAGGACGCACACGTCATTCCGCCGATCTCGAGCTCGATCCCCTTCAGAGGGACCAACGGAACCGAGACGTCAGTGTTCGTCATCGTGGGTTTCCTCCCCGTTTGGCACGGCCGTGGCTGAGGCCGTGGGAGCGTGATCGCCCTGCCAGTTGTCGACGACTTCCGATGGGACGGCGAATCGTGCGATGCCGAACGCTGCCAGGAACGCGAGCAGTAGCGCGGCCAGGTAGAGGGTCAGCTTGAGCGAGGTCTTCATTTACCCGATGGTATACCCCCCAGGGGTATGGATCAACGTGGGGTCGGCTGTTCAGACGATCGGCGCCCGGCCAACGGTTGAAGGTTGGCCGGGCGCTGATCGTATGGAGGAGGTGACTGGGTGGCTACTTGTGGGCCTTGCCCAGGCTCTGTTTGGCCATCCACTGCCAGATGTGAAGCCCCTTTGCGGTGGACGGGTCGTTCCTGGCGACATAGATCCAAGACCAGTGCCCGTTGTAGGTCACGCCGTCCCAGGTGACATCGTCATATGCGGTGAGCAGTGCCTTCGGGATGGTGTTGGCCATGTGCTCCCCATTGACGGCAAACGGCAAAGTGGCGTCGTTCTTGGCCTGGACGACCCAAGTCGGGGTCTTGATCGCACCGAGTTCGGCGTCGCTGAGCAACGACTGTCCCCCGGAGACGACGCCTGGGGCGATGGGCACCTGGGCGGCGAAGAAGCCCGGGTTGTCCACCACGAGCCTCGCGGTCATGTAGCCACCGTTCGAGGCGCCCACGACGTAGATCCGGCTCCGGTCGATGCTGTTGCGCTTCACTACCTCGTCGATCAGCTTCTTCAGCTTGGCCGAATAGCCCATGGCTGCGTCGTTCATCCAGAAGTCGGTCGCCTGCGGGGCGAGCACGTAGGCACCCGCGAATACGCGCTGGGCCTCCTTCGTGACGAAACCGACGGCGCCACGATTGGCCACCAGCGACAGGTCGTTGTTCTGCGCCTCAGCCCAGCCGCCTTCACCCCCACCATGCAGCCAGATGACGAGCGGACGCTTGCCTCGTGCTTGCGGATCATACAGCCGGTAATAGAGGCCTGCGGCCTTGCCATCGCGGAAAACATCGACCTCCGGGTCGACCAGTTTGCCCTGTTTCAGCGTCTTGAAGGTCAGCGAACTGCCGTCGCGCAGCTTGACGGGCTTGTTCTGGGTGACGGTGTAGGTCAGGTCGAGCATCAGGTTCCGGTTGGCGCCCACGCCCCAGGCGAACGTGGAGGCGCCCGGGACATTGAACCCGTGCTCGAGCCCGATCACGATCCGACCGCGCCGGTCAACCTTCACGCTGGTAACGGGTCGGTCGACGTCGGCGAACGTGCCGATTACGGGGTTTGCCGCCGCAGAATAGCTCTGGGTGCCGGTGGCAGTCACGCTGAATGTGTCGGCGTCGAGGCTGGAGGCACGGATAGCAGCCTTCCCCGGGTCGATCGTGAGTGCGACGACCTGCTGGCCGCTGTCGAGCACCTCGGCATTCAGGGTGAACGTCGCAGTCGAGGGACCGGTCGGAGGACGCGGATGCGCCTCCGCTTGGGGGATGGCCAGCATCAGCATTGCCACGGTGGTAGCCGCGACGGCGATGAGATTGCGCAGCTTCTTCATTGAAGCTCCTTTGGTTTTTGGGGGGTTTTTGGGGGAAAACCGCCACGACGCACGTGAAGATTCACTCTCGCAGCGATAATTCGGATGCTAAGCGCAGGTCAACGATGTGTCAATGGCTGACCATTCAGTTCACTCGCTTGAGCACTATCCCGGGCTCGATCGACGACACGCCGCAACCGGGCGTCATTTCGGCAAACGAACCCGGAATAGTGCTCAACGTCAGACCTGCACCGGGACCCGGAGGAGGGACAGGTACATGGCGTCGGTGCCGTGGCGCTGCGGCCAGAGCTGGACGTCGTCACCCAGAGCCGTGTCGGGGACCTCCGGCAGGAAGTCCGCGGCCCGCAACCTCTCGACCCCAGGCGACCCGGCCAGCACGGCGTCGACCACCTCCCTGGTCTCGGCCCGGTGGGGCGAGCACGTGACGTAGGCGACCACCCCGCCAGGGGCACACGAGGCGATCGCGGAGCGGAGCAGGCCGCGTTGCAGGTCGCCCAACTCCGTCACATCCGACGGGGCACGTCGCCAGCGCGAGTCCGGACGGCGGCGCAGCGCCCCGAGGCCCGAGCAGGGCACGTCCACCATCACCTTCGAGAACCCGGCGCCCCATGCCCGTCGCGTGCCATCGGCCGCGATCACCTGGTAGCCGTCGGGATAGGCCGAAAGGGCTTCACGCACCAGCCTCGCCCGGTGCTCCTGTGCCTCACCGGCCAACAACCAGGTGCCCGCCTCCCGGGCCAGGCCGACGAGCAGCGCCGCCTTCCCTCCCGGCCCCGCGCACATGTCGAGCCACGGCCCGCCCGGCCCCGGAACGCGGGCCAACGCCCAGGCGACAAGCTGCGAGCCCTCGTCCTGGACCCCGGCCCGGCCCTCACGCACGGCCGGTTGCTCACCCGGCGTGCGCTCGGCGGTGGCGCCGAACGGTGAGAACCTCGTCGGTTCGGCCTGCTCCAGTTCGGCGACGGTGGCCAGCCCCGGCCGGACGACCAGCGTCGGGCGCGGCGCAACGTTGTTGGCCGCCAACGCCGCGGGCAGTTCCTCAAAGGGGAGCAGGTCCGCGTACGCCTCGACGATCCAACGCGGATGGTGCCCCCGCACCGCGATCGCGCCCAACTCCGACTCCCCCGCGGCCAGCATCTCCACCCAGGTTTCCAGGTCCTTCGCCGAAATCTTGCGCATCACGGCATTGACCAGCCCTGTCACCCGCTGACCCACGGTGGCACGGGCCAGATCGACGGTCGTGCCGACCGCCGCGTAGCGCTTTACCCCCATGCCGAGCACCTGGTGTGAGCCCAGTCGCAGCAGGTCCACCACGGCCGGTTGCATGGTCGTGAGCGAACGCCCCGCTGCCTGCTCGATGATCCGGTCGTAGGTGCCCATCATCCGGCAGGTCCCGGCGACCAGTTCTGTCACCAGCCCGGCGTCCCTGGTCGTGAGCCCCGCGCCGGCCAGCCTCTTCGCGAGCGCCAGGTTGGCGTAGGCGTCGTCCCCGGTCACCTGACGCAGCACGTCGAAGGCGACCCTCCGCGGTCCCGATCCCCCGGCACTCATGACAACACCTTCCCGTCGATCCCGGAACGGGCCCAGTCGATCGCGGGCATCCGCCTCTTCCCGGGGGCCTGCACCTCCAACAGCTCGAGGGCGCCGTCCCCCGTGCCGATGAAGACCTGCCGCTTGGTCGCCGACAACTCGCCCCTGGCCAGGCCGAGTTCCCCGGCCACTCTCGCCCGGTAGATCTTGAAGCGTCCGCCGTCGAGCTCGCACCAGGCACCGGGGTCGGGTGAACAGCCCATGATCTGGTTGCGGAGCTCACGTGCGGGAGAGGCCCAGCCGAGCCTGGCGTCCGCGACGGTGATCTTCGCCGCTACGGTGACGCCTTCGTCCGGTTGTGGGGTCGGCCGGACTCCGGCCGCGATCAGGTCGACCGCCGCCACGAGTTGCCTGGCGCCCGATTCGGCGAGGGTGGCCAGCAGTTCGCCTGCGGTCGCGTCGGGCATCGGGAAGCCCTCGGTGAGGAAGATGTCGCCCGCGTCGAGTTTCCTGACGATCTGGAAGCACGCCGTGCCGATCTCGTCGTCACCGGCCATGATGGCCCGCTGCACCGGCGCGGCGCCCCGCCAGCGCGGCAGAAGGGAGAAATGGAGATTGACCCAACCGTGCCTCGGAATCTCAAGCGCCGAGGCTGGCAGCATCGCCCCGTAGGCGACCACGGGGCACACGTCGGGGGCAAGTCGCCTCAGCCGATCCTGGAAACCCGGGTGCCTGGGGTGATCCGGCTTCAGCACCTCGATCCCCAGCTCAGCGGCCCGCCGGGCGACGGGCGAGGCGGTCAGGCGACGGCCACGCCCCGCAGGCGCGTCAGGGCGGGTGATCACCGCGGCCACCTCATGCGACGACCCGGCGAGCGCCTCCAAGGAGGGGACGGCGACGTCGGGGGTGCCTGCGAATACGAGTCTCATCAGTCCTCCAGGGATTCGGGGTCCACGGTGATGCTCAACTGCCCCGGCTCCTTGCGGGCCGAGCGGATGGCTGCGGCGTGCTTGACCCTACGGGTCAGTTCGCGGGCGCGTTCGACGGGGGCACGCAGCAGCGCCGCCCACCGGTCTGGACCGACCTCTGCCGGGCCCAGCACCTCGACGCCTTCCCACTCATCGTTGTCCAGGAAACCTCGCACCGCCTCGGGGTCACCGACGACCCTCGCCAGCTTCACCGCTGGCGTCAGCCCCGCCTCGGCACGGTCGGCAACTTCGCGGGCGATGAACCCGGCCAGGTCGGCGCGCATCATCGCCTGCACCGCCGGATGCGCGGCATCGCCGACGATCAGCACCGATCCACCGTCGCGGGGGCCCCGAGCCAGCGCCGCCGCATCCGACCAGCGCCGTACCGCCTCCTCCGCGGCCCGCAGGTCGGCCCTTGCCAGGGTGACCTCGGCGTCCAGGATCAGGACGCCGGCGTAGCCGCCCTGCGCGGTGGGCTCGGCCCCGGGGGTGGCGACCACGATCGCGGCTTCGGAGGACACGTCGTCGCGGATCCGGTCGGCCGACGAATTGACGGCGAGCACTCCGGGAAAGGCCCGCGCCAACTCCTCTGCGGTGCGGGCGGCGCCGGGCAACGGGGTCCGCAGCGCGGAGGTGTGGCAGTGGGGGCAACTCCAACGTGCCGGCCGGTGGCCGCACAACCCACACTCAAACACCCCCCTGCTCCGCTCGCGCATCGGGGCCTCGCATTTGGGGCAGCGCGCCAGGTTGCCGCAGCGGACACACGACAGCGACGCCGAGAAACCAACCATGGGCACCTGGACCAGGACCGGCCCCATCGCGAGGTGGTCGCGAAGGAACCGGAACGCCACCGAGGGGATCCGCAGGCGGGCGGCCGTCGGATCACGCTCCCGATCGACCTCAGAGACAGCCCGCACCGGGGGCGAGACCCGCCTGGCCTCCGTCGGGCTGAAGGCCAGCTCGCGCAGCCAGCCCCGCTGCAGCAGCGCCTGCGCGTCGGTGCTTCTTCCGTGCCCCGCGATCAGGAGGGCCGAATCCTCGCGGGACGACCGGATGATCGCCACCGCGCGGGCATGCAGGTACGGGGCACGTGGCTCCTCGTGCCCGTCATGACCGTCATCGATCACCGCGATCAGTCCGAGGGCCGACACCGGGGCGAACACCGCGCTGCGGGTGCCGACGATGATCCGCGCCTCGCCGCGCGATGCCGCGAGGTAGGTGCGGTACCGAGCGCTCCGTCCGGCCTCGGCCGTAAGTGAGCCGACGGCGCCGTGCCCGAACGCCTTGCGGAACCTGACGACCGCCCGGTCGACCTCACGCACCGTCGGCAGCACGACGACCGCCGACCGGCCGGAAGAGAGGGTCGCGTCAACGGCCTCCAGAACGCCGCCGAGCAGGTCTCCCGGGCCACAGTGCACGCTGGCCGCCTGCCACAGCACCTTGGGCGCGCGCCCCTCCCGCAACGCCGTCAGAAGCGTCGAACCATCCGGATAGGCGGGCAGCACCGAAGGCTCCCCCAGCGGGGTCGGCGCCGGCCAGGTGCGTTGGGGCGCCTTCTCGGTGGTCGCGTGCCTCGGCGGGATCGCCAGCCGGGCGACATCCCACCAGGTGCCCGCGTAATGATCCGCGACGGCCCTGATCAACTCATAGGTCCGCTCGACGGCGATAGGCTCGGCCGAGACGACCTTGCGGATGGCCGAGAGCCGATCATGCTCGCTCTCCTCGGCGATCGCGATCAGCCAACCGTCACGCAGTTGGCCTGAGAAAGGCACCTTCACGCGGGCGCCGACCACCGCGTTCGCCACGAGGGCGTCGGGAATCTCGTAGTCGAACAGCCGGTCCAAGTGGGCCAGCGGTACGTCCACGGCGACCCGCGCCACCCGTGGGGCGGGCACCGTTAACCCTTGACGGCGGCCGCCAGCGCAGCTGCGCGGTCGGTACGCTCCCAGGTCGCATTCGGCAACTCACGACCGAAGTGCCCGTAGACCGTCACGTCGCTGTAGATGGGCCGCAACAGGTCGAGGTCGCGGATGATGGCACCGGGGCGCAGGTCGAACGTCGCGAGGACGGCTTCGCGGATCTGTGCCTCGGGGACCGTGGCGGTGCCGAAGGTGTCGAGGTAGAAACCGACCGGGTGCGCCTTCCCGATGGCGTAGGCGACCTGTACCTCACAGCGCTCCGCCAGGCCAGCGGCCACGACGTTCTTCGCCACCCAACGCATGGCGTAGGCGGCCGACCGGTCGACCTTGGACGGGTCCTTGCCCGAGAAGGCGCCACCACCGTGCCTGGCCATGCCGCCGTAGGTGTCGACGATGATCTTGCGACCGGTGACGCCCGCGTCGCCCATCGGTCCCCCGATGACGAACTTGCCGGTCGGGTTCACGAGCACACGCTCGGGCATGGCGAAACCGTAGCGTTCGAGCACCGGCGCGATGACCTCGCGGCGGAGGTCTGCCGTGATCGTCTCCTGAGTGAGGCCCTCGCCGTGCTGCGAGCTGACCACGACCGTGTCGATACCGGTCGGCCGCCCGGCTTCGTCGTAGCTGACCGTCACCTGGGTCTTGCCGTCGGGACGCAGGTAGGGCAACGTCTGATCCTTGCGGACCACGGTGAGCCGTTCGGCGAGCCGGTGTGCGAGGTCGATCGGCAGCGGCATCAGGCTCGCGGTCTCGTTGCACGCGAAGCCGAACATCAGCCCCTGGTCACCGGCCCCCTGCTGGCTGGCCAGATCGGACTCGGCGTCGACGCGGTGCTCGTAGGCGTCGTCGACGCCCTGCGCGATGTCGGGCGACTGGTTGCCGATCGCGACGGACACGCCGCAGGAGGCGCCGTCGAAACCCTTGCGGGACGAGTCGTAGCCGATCTCCAGGATCCTCTCCCGGACCAGGCCCGCGACGTCCACGTAGCCGGTGGTGGACACCTCACCGGCAACGACCACGAGACCCGTGGTGATCAGGGTCTCGACCGCGACGCGCGACATGGGGTCCTGCGCAAGGAGGGCGTCAAGGACGGCATCTGAAATTGAATCGGCGATCTTGTCGGGGTGACCTTCGGTCACGGATTCCGACGTGAACAAACGGCTCATGGTGAGCTCCTTAGTGCGGCGACAAGCCGCGTCGGTGAGGGTTCAAGTGGCGGCAACAAGCCGCCCCCTCGTTGGTAAACGTCAGGATGCAGGTGAATCTTCCGTGGCGAACGGATCGACGAAGCTGAAGGCCGGGTCTGCGGCCTCGCTCGCGCGGGCGGCCTCTTCGGCCTCGGGGTCGATCTGGGTGTACTGGAGCAGGCCCTCGTTCATCTCGCGCAATGCGATCGAGAGGGGCTTCTCCTCCGGGGCGGCCGGCACCATGGGGCCGACATTCTCAAGCAGCCCTTCACCGAGTTGCGAGTAGTAGGCGTTGATCTGACGCGCACGCTTCGCGGCGAACAGAACCAGGCGGTACTTCGAGTCGATGTCCGTCAACAGGTTGTCGATCGGCGGGTTGGTGATGCCTTCGGGCTGAGTAGTCAAGGTGATCCTTCGTTCACGGGGATTTCGATCACAAGCCCAGCAAGCTTACCAGAGAACGGACGGTGTCTTCGAGGTCGGCATTCTCGAGGACGTGGTCGGCCTCGGCGATCGCGTCGAGTTCGATCTTCGCGGTCGCCAGCCGTCGCTGCTGCGTGTCGGCATCCTCCGTCCCACGGCCTTCCAACCGGTGGACAAGTTCATCCCAGGACGGCGGGGTGAGGAACACGAGCTTCGCCTCGGGCAGATTCTGCTTGACCTGCCGGGCCCCCTGAAGATCGATCTCCAGCACCACCTGCCGGCCGTCGTCCACCGCATCGAGGACGGCCTGACGGGGCGTGCCGTAGTAGTTCGTGCCGTGAACGACCGCCCACTCGAGCAACTCGCCCTTCTCAATCAGGTCGCGGAACTGCTCGACGCTGACGAACCGATAGTGGAGGCCGTCGACCTCACCGGGACGCGGCGGACGGGTGGTCATAGAGACGGAGTAGAACGCCTCGGGGTGCGCGGCCCGCAGCCGCTGGCACACCGTCCCCTTGCCGACTCCGCTTGGGCCGGAGATGACCCAGACGCCTGACTTGCTCACCCGGGAGAGCATAGCGGTCGAAGCCCATTGCAAAGGAGTCCTGGCCTGGGTGGTCGGTGACCGGATGTGGGATACAAGCGCTGGCGCTCGCCGTTCGGCTCAGCCAGCGGACGGAGACCCAGCTCAGCCGAACTGCTCGTTGAGCCTTTCGACCTGATGACGACCGAGGCCGCGAATGCGCCGGTTCGGCGCGATCTGGAGATTCTCCATGATCTCGGTCGCTCGGGTCACACCAACCCTCGGGACGGAACGCAGCAGGTCGATCACCTTGATCCTGGACAACGTCTCGTCTTCCAAGGCCTTGTCAAGCGCGGTGCTGAAGCTCAGCTCCCCACCTTTTACCTTGTCCTTGAGCTCGGCACGTGCACGACGGGCCTGGGTCGCGGCTTCCCGCGCGGCACCGAGTTGTTCGCTGCTCAACTGAGGAATCGTCATCGAACGTCCCTTCGTCTCATGTCTGTTGGAGCGACACGATCTGTGTCGAGATGACACTACTCGCGAAAAGACGAAAAGTCAGTAGTTTTTGCGTTGCACTGGCAGGTTGACTACCTGTGTCACCAGATTCCTTGCACGCTCGAGCAGTGCGTCGGCACCGTGTCCGATGACGTCTCGGCTCGCGGTCGGCAGCACACGGGCGACGGCGTCTCCGAACACCGCACCGAGCTCGGCGACGCTGCCCCCCTGCGCCCCGATGCCGGGCACCAGGATCGAGCCGTTAAACCCGGTGAGGTCGCAGCCCAGGTGGTGGTGGGTGGCTCCCACCACCAGTCCGACGGCACCGTCGACCAGCGGATTCAGCTCGCGCGCGGCGTCGACGACGTGCTGGGCCACGGTCCCGGCGCCCGTGTCGGCGAGTTGGACCGCGGCGCCGTCGGGATTCGAAGTGCGGGCCAGCACATAGACACCCTGTCCGCCCGACACCGCCGCGTCGATCGCGGGGCGCAACGCCCCGACCCCGAGATAGGGGCTGAGCGTGATCGCGTCTGCCCACAGCGGGGCGCCGTCGCCGAGGAAGGCCGCCGCATAGCCGGCCATGGAAGAACCGATGTCGCCGCGCTTCACGTCGAGGATGGAAAGTGCCCCGGCCGCGTGGATGTCCGCAAGCACGCGCTCGAGCACAGCAATGCCGGGCGACCCGAATGCTTCGAAGAAGGCCGACTGTGGCTTGAACACCGCGATCTCAGGGCCGAGAACCTCGACGATGCCACGGGCACAGCGTTCAAGGCCTGCCACGTCGTGCGGCAAGCCCCAGGCGTCTAGGACGCTCGGCATGGGGTCGATGCCCACACAAAGGCGCCCCCTGCTCGCAGTCAGATCGGCGAGTCGTCTGGCGTAGGTCATGCTCTCGTCCTTGTGTCGTGGATGCCGGAGATCAGCGCCGGGCCCTCGTAGATGAATCCGGTGAACAGTTGCACTAGCGAGGCACCGGCCTCGAACATGCGTACCCCGTCTGCCGGGGTCATGATACCGCCGACGCCCATCACCGGGAGCCGGGTCGAGCTCGCTAGGTGCTCCACGAACGACAGCGCCCTGGTCGTCAGGGGCGCCCCGCTGAGGCCACCAGCTTCTCCGGCCAGCCCCTGGTCGCTGGGCGCCAGGCCGTCGCGTGCGAGCGTGGTGTTGGTGGCGATCAGGCCGCTGACGGCCGAATCGTTGAGGACCGCGATGGTCTCGGCGAGGTCGCTTCCTTCAAGGTCTGGCGCGAGCTTGACGAAGACCGGGACGGGCCGCTCCGAGAGCGCTGCTGCCTCCGTCGTGAGCGCCGACACCAGGCTGGCCAACTCCCCTGCCGCCTGGAGGCTGCGGAGCCCCGGCGTGTTGGGGCTGGACACGTTGACGGCGACGTAGTCGGCCAGCGGTGCGAGCAGCCGCAGGGACTCCAGGTAGTCGTCGGTGGCCGCGCCGAGCGGGGTCGCCTTGGTCTTGCCGATGGAGATGCCCACCGGGATGCCGAGCGCGCCGTTGCCGCGGGCGACGCCTTTGTCCCGGAGCGTCCGGGCCAGGGCGGCGGCCCCGTGGTTGTTGAAGCCCATCCGGTTCACGATGCCCCGGCTGGCGACCGCGCGGTACATGCGCGGCTTCGGGTTCCCGGGCTGGGCATGCGCGGTGACGGTGCCGAGTTCGGCGAACCCGAACCCGAACCTGGCCCAGGCGTGCGCGGCGACTCCGTCCTTGTCGAGCCCTGCAGCGACACCCACCCGATTCGGGAACCGGACCCCCGCAACGGTGACGGGGTCGGCGACATGCGGCCGTGCCCCGCCGGGAACCCAGCTGAGCAGGCGCAGGGTCGCCTCATGAGCCTTCTCCGGGTCGCCGCCGCCGTAGCGGAACAGCCCGGCCCGGAGGAGGTGGTAGCCCGAGCGCAGCGCCCGGGTGCCCAGGTCGCTCATCGTTTCGCCCAGTCCTGCAGCGAGCGCACCTCGATCTCGCCGCGCTGCTGGGATTCGATGCCCTGGGCAGCGGCCCCGAGGCCGGGCACCGTGGTGATGAGCGGCACGTCGGCGAGCACCGCGGCGGTGCGGATCTGGTAGCCGTCCTGCCTGGTGCTCTCACCGGCGGAGGACCCCTCCGGGGTGTTGAAGATCAGGTCGATGCGGCCGTCGTTGATCAGTTCCACGATGCTCGACCCGTCGGCCCCCTCGACCTTCTCCGAGAGCTTGAGCACCTCCTCTGCGGCGATCCCGTTTCGGCGCAGGACCGAGGCGGTGCCCTTCGTGGCCAGCACCCGGAAGCCGAGGTCCACCAGCCGCTTGATCGGCCAGATCGCATGCCGCTTGTCGCGGTCGGCGATCGACACGAAGAACGTGCCCCCCGTCGGCAGCGGCCCGCCGCTGGCCGCCTGCGACTTGGCGTAGGCCGTGCCGAAGTTGTCGCTGAGCCCCATCACCTCGCCGGTGGAGCGCATCTCGGGGCCGAGCAGGGTGTCGACGAATGCGCCGGTGGCGGTGCGGAACCGGTTGAACGGCATCACGGCCTCCTTGACGGCCACCGGGGCACCTTCGACCGGGTTCGACCCATCGCCGTCGGCCCGCAGCATCCCTTCCGAGCGCAGGTCGGCGATACTCCTGCCGAGCATGATCAGCGCCGCCGCCTTCGCGAGCGGCGTGCTGGTCGCCTTCGACACGAACGGCACGGTGCGGGAGGCGCGCGGGTTGGCCTCCAGCACGTACAACCTGTCCGCGTGTAGCGCGAACTGGATGTTCAGCAGCCCGCGCACCCCGACGCCGGCGGCGATCGCGAGCGTGTCACGGCGGATCTGCTCGATGATGGCGTCACCGAGGGTGATCGGGGGCAGCGAGCAGGCCGAGTCGCCGGAGTGGATGCCGGCCTCCTCGATGTGTTCCATCACGCCGCCGATGTAGAGGTCGGTGCCGTCGTAGAGGGCGTCGACGTCGATCTCGACGGCGTCGTCCAGGAAGCGGTCGACCAGCACGGGCCGGTCCTGGCTCACCTCTGTGGCCTTCCTGATGTAGGTCTCGAGAGCGTCGTCGTTGTAGACGATCTGCATCCCCCGACCGCCGAGCACGTAGCTGGGTCGCACGAGCACCGGGTAGCCGATCTCCTTGGCGATGGCCTTGGCCTCGGCAGCGGAGGCGGCCATGCCGTGCTTCGGGGCCGTGAGCCCGGCCTCGGCCAGCACCCGCCCGAACGCGCCGCGTTCCTCGGCCAGGTTGATCGCCTCGGGCGAGGTGCCCACGATCGGCACACCGGCGTCCTTCAGCACCTGGGCGAGCTTCAGCGGGGTCTGGCCGCCGAGCTGGCAGATGACCCCGGCGACGGGGCCGGCCGCAAGCTCAGCGTGGTAGATCTCGAGCACGTCCTCGGCCGTCAGCGGCTCGAAGTAGAGCCGGTCGGAGGTGTCGTAGTCGGTGGAGACCGTCTCCGGGTTGCAGTTGACCATGACGGTCTCGTAGCCGGCCTCCCGGAGCGCCATCGTGGCGTGTACGCAGGAGTAGTCGAACTCGATACCCTGGCCGATGCGGTTCGGGCCCGAGCCGAGGATCAGCACGGCCGCCTTGGTGCGCGCGGGCACCTCGGTCTCCTCGTCGTAGGTCGAATAGAGGTATGGGGTGGCCGCGGCGAACTCGGCCGCGCACGTGTCGACCGCCTTGTAGACCGGACGGATACCGAGCGCCCAGCGGACCCCGCGGACCACCTCGGTGCTCACGTTGCGGAGCCGGGCGATCTGCTGGTCGGAGAGCCCGTGCCGCTTGGCGGTGCGGAGCAGTTCGGGGGTCAGGTCGGGCGCATCACGCAACTCGCGGGCCGCCTCGAACATCACGACGAGCTGGTCGAGGAACCAGGGGTCGATCTTGGTGGCCTCGAAGACCTGCTCGACGCTGGCACCCGCCCGCAACGCGTTCATGACCGCCTGGATGCGACCGTCGTGCGGTCGGCTGGCCTTGAGCAGCAGCTCATCGACCGACTCGCTGATCGGCTGGCCGAACTCGAACGGCGCATCCGGGTTCTCCATCGACCGCAGCGTCTTGCCGAGCGCCTCGGTGAAGTTGCGGCCGATGCCCATCGCCTCGCCAACCGACTTCATGTGGGTCGTGAGGAACGGATCTGCCGCCGGGAACTTCTCGAACGCGAACCGCGGCACCTTCACGATGACGTAGTCGAGCGTCGGCTCGAAGCTGGCAGGCGTCTCCTTCGTGATGTCGTTGGGGATCTCGTCGAGCGTGTAGCCGACCGCGACCTTCGCCGCGATCTTCGCGATGGGGAATCCGGTGGCCTTCGAGGCCAGAGCGGAGGACCGGGAGACGCGCGGGTTCATCTCGATGACGATCATCCGACCGTCATCGGGGTTGATCGCGAACTGGATGTTGCAGCCGCCGGTGTCGACGCCGACCGCGCGGATGATGCCGATGCCCACGTCGCGCATCCGCTGAAGCTCACGGTCGGTGAGCGTCATGGCGGGTGCGACGGTGATCGAGTCGCCGGTGTGTACGCCCATCGGGTCGAAGTTTTCGATGGAACAGATGATCACGACGTTGTCCGCCTTGTCGCGCATCACCTCCAGCTCGAACTCCTTCCAGCCGAGGATCGACTCCTCGATCAGCACCTCCGTGGTGGGAGACGCCGACAGCCCGGCACCGGCGATGTTGCGCAGTTCCGCCTCGTCGTGGGCGAAGCCCGATCCGACGCCGCCCATGGTGAAGCTCGGACGCACCACCACCGGGTAACCGAGGTTGTCGGCAGCCGCGAGCACCTCGTCCATGGTGTGACAGATCGCCGAACGGGCGACCTCCGCAGCGCCGCCGACGATGTCGGTGAGGCCGAGCACGATCTGCTTGAACTGTTCGCGGTCCTCGCCACGCTGGATCGCCTCGATCGAGGCCCCGATCAGCTCGACGCCGTACTTTTCGAGCGCGCCGCTCTCGTGCAGTTTGACCGCGGTGTTCAGCGCCGTCTGGCCGCCGAGGGTGGCGAGCACCGCATCGGGTCGTTCCTTGGCGATGACGCGCTCGACAAACTCCGGGGTGATCGGCTCGACGTAGGTGGCGTCGGCGAAGTCGGGGTCGGTCATGATCGTGGCCGGGTTCGAGTTGACGAGGACGACGCGGTAGCCCTCCTCGCGCAGCACCCGGCAGGCCTGGGTGCCGGAGTAGTCGAACTCGCATGCCTGGCCGATGACGATCGGGCCGGACCCGATGACGAGGATTGACGAGATATCAGTTCGACGAGGCATGGTTCTCCTGATCGGTGGTGAGGAACCGGACTCCGTCTCGGAGTCGGCAGAAACTGGGAGATGTGTTTCGATCGATGTCCATCTGACCTGCAACATCTCGTGCGAGTTGGATCTTGTTGAGGCCCGCCCCGTGCTTGCCCTTGAGGAGTCCGCCGAGGCGACGGGCCGGATCCCGGATCTCATCGGGTCTGCGACACCCCGATCCGATGCCCAGTCTCGCGAGGCTGGGGCCATAGGCGGCTGCCAGCGCCGCAACGTCGCCGAAGTACCACGCCTCAAGCATCTCTACGGCGATCCGCGGTAGCACTTGCCCCCGTCGATTCCCAGAAGGGCTGCAAACTGTCAGCCCAGCGTCACGGGCGGCGTCGGCCAACTCGTTGCGCAGTCCCCGGCAGTCGTCCTGGTCTGCGTCGATGACGCCGACCACTGCCCGGTTCACGTGTGGCAACCAGGTCGCATAGCCGCGCATCCTGTTCGGCCACTTCTTGAGGAACTGCGACTTGCTGCCGAGGTCGAAGACCTCGAACCCCACATCGTCGGGCAGGATGCCGGGCAGCAGAAGGTTGAGGGCCTCTTTCATGGATGCCCCCTCAACCAGGAACTCGATGTGGTCGACCATGCCCACCGATCACATCCCCGGAGGGTTGGCGCCGGCGAGGTAGCCCTCGGACCACAGTTCGGAGAGGGTAGCACCTTCGTTGAGCATCGCCTTCACCCGAGGATCATCGCTGACACGCTGCACCCGCGCATACCCGTCCTCTCCCCGCCCGATCGTCCAGAGTTCCTTCGCCTGAATCGCCTCCAGGAACTCCCTCGAGTGCGTCGTCACGAAGACCTGCGAACGGGTCGACAACGCGCGGATATCCTCCGCCAGCCGCGGAACCAACGCGGGATGCAACTGATTCTCCGGTTCCTCAATGCCGATCACCGTTGGCGGGTTGGGGTCGTGCAGCAAGGTGAGGTACGCAAGCAGCTTGAGCGTGCCGTCGCTGGTGTAGGTGGCCAACACCGGATCTTCGAAGGACCGGTCCTTCAGCCGCAACAGCAGGCGTCCGTCCTCAAGGCGGGTGGGTCTGATGCTTTCGAGCTGAGGAACCCTGCTGCCGAGGGCATCAAACACTTCTTGCAGGGTTTCTGGATGTCGCTCCTCCAGATACTGCAACACGTTAGCCAGGTTGTCGCCCGACTGGTTTAGCCGGGATTCCGGCCCGCTCGTGGGCGTGCCACGGGTGTTGGCGGCGCTCAGGTAGGAGAGATACCACCCTTGGATGAACTCGCGGAGTGCTCTTACACGCACGTGACGCTGCATCTGACCAAGGGCCGAAACCGCCAGCAGGTCGGGACTACTGAGCGTCTCTTCCTGGGAGGATTCAGTCGCCTCATCGTAGACGCGGCCCACACCGTTCTCGAACCGGAGGATCTCCCGTGGCCTTCCGGAGCCGGGAGCCGTCGTCCACCTGAGCACCTCACGCTCAACGACAGGCGCGCCGCCCTGTTCTGAGATGGCAAGTGAATAGGTGGTCTGCTTTTCGCGCCCATCGACAGGGACTGTGTACTTGAGCTCGAAGTGGACGGGGCCGTCCGACCCCCTGCTGATGATCGCGGCCATCCGGTTGCGCCGGTCCCAGGCTCCCCTCAGTCCGGTGGTGAATGCCTCGTGCAGGAAGGCGAAGGCGTCGAACACGGTGGATTTGCCGCTCCCGTTGGCTCCAACCAGGACCGTGAGCTGTGTCAGCTTCTGGAACGAGACGTCCTGCAGCACTCGGTAGTTCTGAATCCGGAAGCTGTCAATCTGCATCCATGCCCCGATCGGACAAGACGTCGGCGAACCGGTCGAAGAGGTAGTTGGCATCGTGCGGACCGGCCGCGGCCTCGGGGTGGTACTGGACGGAGAAGGCCACCAGTTCACCGTCGCGACGCAGCTCGAGACCCTCGACGACATCGTCGTTGAGGCAGATGTGGCTGACCGTCACGTCGCCGAACTCCGTGGGCGTGGCGTGGTCGAGCGGGGCGTGCACCGCGAAACCGTGGTTGTGGGCGGTGATCTCCACCTTGCCCGTGGTGCGGTCGATGACCGGCTGGTTGATCCCCCGGTGCCCGAACTTCAGCTTGTACGTGTCGAGCCCGAGGGCGCGCCCGAAGAGCTGGTTGCCGAAGCAGATGCCGAAGTAGGGCAACCCGGCCTTCAGCACCTCGCGAAGCACCTCGATGGGGCCGACGGCGGTGGCCGGGTCGCCGGGGCCGTTACTGAAGAACACCCCGTCGGGCTCGAACTCGAGGATCTGCTCGAAGGTGGTGTGGGCAGGCACGACGTGGACGTCGAGGCCGCGGGCGGCGAGTTGGGTCGGCGTCATCGACTTGATGCCGAGGTCGACGGCCACCACGGTGGCGCGCTTGACCCCCTGCGCCGGCACGAGGTAGTGGGTGTCGGTGGTGACGTCGCCGACAAGGTCTGCGCCGGCCATCAGGGGCTGCTCGGTGACCTTTGCGAGTAGTTCCTCGTGGTTGAGGGTCTCGGTGGAGATCCCCACGCGCATGACGCCGCGGTCGCGGACGTGCCGGGTCAGCGCCCTGGTGTCGACATCGCTGATCCCGACGATGCCCTGGTCGCGCAGCTCATCGTCCAGCTTGCGCCGCGAACGCCAGTTGGAGGGTCGGGGGGCGGGATCGCGGACGATGAAGCCCTGCACCCAGATGCGCCCGGACTCGCCGTCCTCGTCGTTCCAGCCGGTGTTGCCGATGTGGGGCGCGGTCATCAGGACGACCTGGCCACGGTAACTCGGGTCGGTCAGGGTCTCCTGGTAGCCGGACATGCCGGTGGAGAACACCAGTTCGCCGAAGGTTTCGCCCGCGGCACCGTAGGACCGGCCACGAAATACGCGCCCATCCTCCAAAACCAACAGTGCAGGAAGGGAACTCATGCGTACCTCTTTCGGTCAGTTCGTGGTCGGCTTCGCCGCCAGGGCTTTGGCCAGCAGCCCGTTCAGGAATGTCGGTGATTCATCGGTGGACAGGTCGCCCGCCAGCCGGACCGCCTCTGAGATGACGGCCGCAGGGGGGGTATCTGTGTAGTCAAGCTCGAAGACCGCGATGCGCGCCAGGTTCCGGTCGACCGACGGCATCCGTTCCAACGGCCATTTCATGGTCGTGGACTCCGCGATCCGCTGATCGATCTCACGCTGGTGCCGCGCGACCCCCAACACGATGTCGGTGGTCAGCTCCCGCACGACATGGCCCGTTAGGGAGCGCTGCTCGGCGAACGTCTCACCGATGGGGTCGTCGCGCTGCTCCGCCATGAACAGGATGTCCAGGGCGGCCTTGCGCGCCTTCGTCTGCGTGCTGTAGTGGGGCTTGACGTCTGGCATCTAGCTGGAGACGCGTCCAAGGTAGGAACCGCCGTCGCGGGTGTCGACCTTGATCTTCTCGCCGGTGGTGATGAACAGCGGAACCTGGATCTCCTTGCCGGTCTCCAGGGTCGCGGGCTTGGTGCCGCCGGTGGAGCGGTCTCCCTGCAGGCCGGGCTCGGTGTAGGTGACCTCGAGCTCGACCGATGCCGGGAGCTCGATGAACAGCGGGTTGCCCTCGTGGGTGGCGACGATCGCGTTCTGGTTCTCCAGCATGAAGTCCTTGGCGTCCCCGACGGTCTCCGTCGAGATCATGAACTGCTCGTAGCTGGTGTTGTCCATGAACACGTAGTCTTCGCCGTCCATGTACAGGTACTGCATCTCACGGCGGTCGACGGTGGCCGTGTCGACCTTGGTGTCGGAGTTGAACGTCTTGTCGATGATCTTGCCGCTCAGCACGTGCTTCAGCTTCGTCCGCACGACGGTGTTGCCCTTGCCCGGCTTGTGGTGCTGGAACCACAGCACCTGCCAGAGCTGACCATCGAGATCGAGAACCATGCCGTTCTTCAGATCATTGGTTGACGCCATATTGGGGACTCCTCGTCGCAGACTTGCGGCACGCAGCGGCCAGCGTTGCACTCTACCGCACACCTACCCGATAGCCCAAGGCGCAGATCTTGGGTCTCGCCGCGGGCGGATTCGGGTAGGTGGTGCGGGCACCACCCACGGGACACGTGCCCAGGCTACCGACCGAACCCGCGGGAGACGGCATGCTGGTGGACATGACGAAACGCCCACCCACCACGCCCAGGCAGCGCGTTGCAAGCGGCCGTTTCAGCCGCAGCCTGGTGCGCGGCTCGGGCGGCATCAGCCGTCGCCTGCTGGCCGACACCCGCTCGATGGTCGAGACGATGCGACTGGTTTCCTACGCCCTCGTCGAGTCCGTGACGCTGCTGAGGTGGCTGGTCGCGACGATCGCCTCGGTGCTCGGCCTCGGCACCGTCCGTGGAAGCTTCAAGGCGATGCAACGCAATGCCAACCGGCAACGCGCCTGGGCCTCGAAGCGCAGTCACCGCGCCCTGACCACCAGCTACCGGGCCGAGATCCAACCCCACACGAGGCGTGGTTTGGGCGAACTCACCGCCGAACTCGAGGACGACTCACGGGCCCGAGACCTCGACTGGCACCTCTTCAACCCGGTGGCCACGCTGCTCGGCGCCGCGGTGCCCGGTGCGCTGGTCACCAACGGTCTGTGGCTGGTCTCGATCCCGTTCCAGTTGTGGCGCAACGGGAGCGTGTACTACTTCCGCCATTACATCGACTACTGGTACGCGCTGAACGCGGCGCCCCCGGCATTCGCGGCGGGGATCGTGTGCCTCGCCCTCACGCCGATCAGCGCCCGTCTCGTCCAGCGGCTGCACACCAGGTGGGTCGGCTACATGCTGGCCTCGGCACAAGACCCGTCCCTGGAGATGAGGGTCGCAACACTTGCGGAGTCCCGGCGCACCGCACTCGAGCTTCAGGAGGCCGAGATCCGGCGGATCGAGCGCGACCTGCATGACGGCGCACAGGCCCGCCTCGTGACGATGGGCATGACCCTGACCCAGGTGTCACGGCTGATCGAGGTCGATCCGTCGGCGGCGCAGACGTTGCTCAACGATGCGAAGGACGACTCGTCCGCGGCGCTGGCCGATCTCCGCTCCCTGGTGCGAGGCATCCGTCCCCCCATCCTGGCCGACCGGGGCCTGGCGGAGGCGCTGCGTTCCCTCGCGGCAGGCAGCCCGATCGACACCGAGGTGTCGAACCGGCTGAACGGCCGCCTGCTCCCGACGCTCGAGACCACGCTGTACTTCGCGATCGCCGAACTCCTCGCCAACGCGGTCAAACACTCGGCGGCCTCCATGATCTACATCGAGTTGACCTGCGACCGTGACACCATCACCGCCACGGTCACCGACAACGGCATCGGCGGTGCCGAGGAAACGGCCGACGGCGGCCTCTCGGGCCTGCGCCGTCGACTCGGTGTGTTCGACGCGACACTCGAATTCGTCAGCCCCGTCGGCGGCCCGACGGTTGTTACCGTCCGGGTTCCACGCCCCGTCGAGTGAGCCCCGCTCAGCGACCACGAAGGAAGGCCAGCACCGCCATTACGCGGCGCGCGGAGGTCGCCTCACCAGCCAGGCCGAGCTTCGAGAAGATCGCGTTGATGTGCTTTAGCACCGCCTTCTCGGTGATCAC
>NZ_FQZG01000101.1 GCF_900141915.1 Tessaracoccus bendigoensis DSM 12906
GTCTGGTGTCGAGGATCGGCCACTGCCTGCCCGGGTCGTGGCGCCGTCCGGCCCGACGCGTCGTCCTGTCCGACGCTCCGTCGGGACTCCCTGCCGACGCGCCCCGGCGCGGTGCCCGAGGATCGGCCAGTGGTCGATTTTGGTCCGTCTGGTGTCGAGAATTGGCCACTGCCTGCTTGGTGGTGGCGTCGTCCCGCCTGACGCGCTTCGCGCGACCCGCGAGTATCGACCAGTGGTCGATTTTGATCTGTCCGGTGACGAGGATGGGCCATACCCCCGACCGCCCGACAGCCCCCGACGTGACCGGCTGGACGGACGGCGCCCCGACGGCACTAGAATAGGGCGCGGCCCGGAAACGGGACCAGCCGGAGTGGTGGAATTGGTAGACACGCAGGATTTAGGTTCCTGTGCCTTCGGGCGTGAGGGTTCAAGTCCCTTCTTCGGTACCTCGCAATGTAGCTCTGACTATGTGTTGTTGCTTTCGGATTCCCTCACATGGGCCGCAGGGCGGAGACGCGCGCGGCAGTTGGCCAAACTACTGAACGTGCCAGCGAATGAGGGTGACGAACGCTGGTTCGTCCACCAGCGATCGAGCGCGGACTTCTGGTTCATGGCAACGCCCGATGCCGGAGGCAACCACGACGGTTCTTGGGATCCTCCGCGACTATAAAGACTCAGAACCAGCTGACATCAGGAGGGCACGACGGCCGCTCGCGCCCTTCTGAATGTGGTATCACAGTGGTATCATCATGACCATGGCTATGACGCTCCGGCTGGACCCCGATGACGAAAAGGCTCTTGCCCTGCTCGCCGAGGCAGAAGGGGTGAGCAAGCAGGAGGCCACCGTGCGCGCCATCCGGGAGGCTGCCGCACGACGGGTCCGTGAGGACAGAGTGCGGCAGCTTTCCGCGGCAGCTCGGGGCCGCTACGCCGATCTTCTTGACCGGTTGGGCAAGTGATCGAGTACCTCACGCTCGAAGATGTCTTGTCATTGGTCGAGGACCTCAGAGTTGGCCCAGTGCGCGACGTCGGACTGCTCGACTCCGCGGTCCACCGCCCTCGTGTGAGCGTCTTCGGCCGGGACGCGTATCCCACCCTTGACGAGAAGGCCGCGGTGTTGCTGGAATCGCTGGTTGGTAACCATGCCCTGGTCGACGGGAACAAGCGCCTTGGTTGGCTGTCGCTGGTGGTGTTCTACGGACTCAATGGGATCGTCTTGGAGGCGCCGGACGACGACGCCTACGAGCTGGTGATCGCGGTTGCCAGCGGAACCACGCCCTACCAAGAAGTATCCATTCGCCTCGCGTCCTGGCACTGACCATCAGTGGCATCTCATCCGAAGTTCCATGGCGGGCAAGAAGCATGGGCCGAGCCCGTTCGTGGGATCAGACTGGACCAGAGCTGTATCGCAACTCCCAAGGAGTCATGATTGTTTTCCTGTGTTTCCGAATTCATGCTCGGGATCCTGCAGTTCGAACGATGACGAGTTCCACAGCGAGCCGTTGATCGGCGTCCGCCTTGGCGTGGGTGTAGCGCATGGTCATACTCACCGTCGCGTGTCCGAGGCGCTGCATGGTCACCGGCGTTGGGGCGCTGATGTCTGCGGCCAACGAGGCATGGGTGTGGGGGAGCACGTGGGCGGTGGCGTCGGGGCGCCCGATGGATTCCGCTGCCATGGGGACTTACTACTGCCTCCATGAGGAGGCGGATCGTATTCAAGTGCTCAGGGGGCAAAAGGTGTGACTAATACCGGGGGCAAGGTTGTAAGTCCAAGTGCTCACCTGGACGGCCGCGCTCAGGTCGTTGATGACTCACTGGCCGGATTTGCTCTTGGCTGGTGACACCTTGCTCGTGACGTTGAGAGTGCCTTCCACCTGACACCTTCGGGTAGTGCTCCCTGGTACTTACTGCCGCGGACAACCCAGAGTTCGATCGCACAAGCACGGTGCACGACACCTCACATAGCTTCGTGTAGCTCCTAGCGCCCGCTGCTCCACTTCAGCCAAACAGCGTTCGTGTCGGGCCAGGGGGCTGGTGTCGACACGAAGCCTTCTCGTTGGTAGAAGCCGCGCACACGTTCGTTGGTGGCGTCGAACTCGGTAATTAGGTCACCGCCATGAACCCGAGCCCGTTCCTTCGCTGCCTCAACCAGAGCACGCCCGACTCCCATGTGCTGCATGTCTGGCAGAACGTACAGCTTCCACATGACAAGGTCAGGTGCGTTGAGCTCCTCAACATGCGTCATCCCAATGATCGTTCCATCAGAGGACTCCGCGACGTCGATGGCCCCATTTTCGATAGCAGCCAAGGTCACCTGTGCGTTCCAATACTCGTCGAGCCCATCTACGACGTACGCAGTACCGTTGATGGGACCATACGTCGCTGGCCAGGTGACAAACCCCACAAACCTCACGTCGTGCACGTCAGTAGGCAGCGCTGGACGAACTTTGAATGTCATGATTCCATGATCGCATCACCGACAGGCGTGAGGCGGACCCTGGAGCGCATCAGGGGGCCGTTTGACTCCAACAGGGTCTTCAGGCTGTCTGGACTGTTCTCGTTTTAGTAGACACGGGTTCATGGCGCGAGCTCGTAGATGTGCCCGTGCAATTGGGTGCGACGGGCCCTGGTCCCGATGAGGCTCCACTAGCGTACGTTGAGGGATGGGAATGCCTTATGTAACCCGTACCCAAAGGCTGTTCACAAGGGATTGTTCCCTGGAAGAGGGACGCTGAGTTCAAGTCCCTTCTTCGATTCTGGTTCAAGGCGTTTGAATGGGCAACGCGCAAGGCATCACCCCTCGGGAACCAACTCCGCGAAACCATGGAAACCGGGTGTGGTCGCCAGATCTGGTAGCTCGAGTTGGACCGACGTGCCGCCCCCGCTGTATCCGGAGTTGAGGGTTTCGGTGCCGCAGGCGATCGTGGCCCTGGACAGTTCCACGTCGTCGACGAGCAACGCGTACGTCATCTCCCTGGCTCCCGTGCAGGCCGCGTGGACCAGATACGGCGTCTCCTCGGCACCCACCCCGACGGTCGACTCGACGCTCCCGTCGCGTGCCACGATCCTGGCGACGGCGTCGTCCTGCATTGCGGGCAGGGCCGAGGCGACCTCGGGAGACTCGCGCCCTGAGGGCATCACGGATGCCGGGGACGCCGGAGAAGCGGACTGCCCCGACCCAGACGGCGAACCGGTCGACTCGGCCGCGGGGGAGCAGGCGGCCAACGGCGTCAGACAGGCGAGCGTGAACAGCGCCGCGCGGTGCGTGGGTCTCATGGGGGCTCCTCAGATGTATGGGTCCAGGTCAACTTAAGCGACGACGTCAGCTCCGCTCGACCTCACGCGCCGCAGAACCCCCAGGGGATTCAAAGATCACCGCCGACCGATGTCGCGACCTACCCAGGCTGGTCGGTCCACCGCTCGTCGACCTGGACGGCGGTCAGCGTGCCTGCGCTGAGGCTGGCCAGCGACACCTCCAACTCACCCACACAAACAGACGGCACCGCCACGCTGATGTGGGCCCGGTCCGACCACTCGACCCCGTCGACGACGACCTGTTCGCCCGACGGCAGCACCAGGCCCCTCAGCTGGTCTTCGACGGCGCCGGCCGACGCGAAGTCGACGTCGATCCGCAGGACCCGGCTAGGCCGCACCCGCCTCGTGCCGACTGCGGCGACGGCCTGCGCGACGGCGTCGGTGTAGGCGCGCACCAGGCCGCCCGCGCCCAGCTTGATCCCGCCGAAGTAGCGCGTCACGACGGCGACGACGTCGGTCAGCTGGTTGTGTTGCAGCGCCGTCAGCATCGGGATCCCGGCGGTGCCTGCCGGTTCGCCGTCGTCCGAGCTACGCGCGATGCGCCCGTCGGGCCCGAGGATGAACGCCGAGCAGTGATGCCTGGCGTCGAACATGGCCGACCGGCGTTCCTCGACGACGGCCCTCGCGGCCTCCTCTGTCGAGACCCGCCGGATCCGAGTCAAGAAACGCGACCGCTTGATCTCCAACTCGACATCCGCCCCCTCGCCGAGGGCGGCGTCGATGGTGAGGAAGGCGTCAGACACCGAGCTCGCGGCGGAGCTTTGCCACGTGCCCCGTCGCCTTGACGTTGTACTGCGCGACCCGGATGGTGCCGTTGCCTTCGCCGTCGACGTCGATCACGAAGGTGGAGCGCAGCACGCCCTCGATCTCCTTGCCGTACAGCTTGCGGGGGCCGTAGGCGCCGTAGGCGTTGAGCACGTCCTTGGCCGGGTCGGCCAGCAGGGTGAAGGAGATGTTGGAGTGCGACGTGAACTTGGCGAGCTTCTCGACGGTGTCGGGTGAGCAGCCGAGCACCTGGTAGTCGGCGCCCTGGAACGCGGGCATGGCTTCGGAGAAGTCGACGGCCTGGGTGGTGCAACCCGGCGTCATCGCGGCCGGATAGAAGTAGAGGATGACGGTGCGGCCGGCGAAGTCGGACAGGGATACGTCGTTGCCGTTCTGGTCCGGAAGGGTGAAGGCGGGGGCGGGCGTGCCGGTCGTCAATCGTGCGGTCATGGGGGCCAGTGTAGTGGTGGTGTCGCGTCCGATCGTGGCGCGATTTCTGGCGCGAATCGCCAGGGATGAATAGGGTGGGTGGCAAGCGCACTAAGGAGACACATGATGGCATCCCGAACCGTCGAGCAGCTGCAGGCCGACCTGGCGGCCAACCGTAAGCAGATGACCGGTTCCATCAACGACCTCGCCGAGTCGCTCACGCCGCAGAACCTCGCCCGCGAGAGCGCCGAGCAGGTCAAGCAGTTTGCCAAGACCGAGTTCGAGGCCGTGACCCTGCCGCTCCGCGAAGAAGACGGCTCCTGGAAACTCAACAAGCTCCTGCTCGTGGGCGGCGCCGTGCTCGGCGTCATCGTCTTCGCCGTCACGCTGAACTCCGTGGCGCAGCGCCGGGTGATCACGTCCGCCCAGCGGCGGGCGATCGAGAAGTGAGCCAACCGGGCCTGCCCATCAGGATGCTGCACGACCGCGTCCTCGTCGACGTCGACGCAGCGGCTGGCGAGCGGCGCAGCACGAGCGGCATCCTGATCCCCGCGACCGTGCAGCTCGGACGGCGGCTCACCTGGGCGAAGGTGGTTGCGGTCGGCCCCAATGTGCGCGCCGTCGAACCGGAGGACAGGGTGCTTTTCGACCCGGAGGAGCGGGCCGAGGTCGAGCTTCAGGCCAAGGTCTACGTGCTGCTCAGGGAGCGCGACATTCACGCCGTCGCCTCTGACAGCGTGGCCGACGGCGGCACCGGGCTCTACCTTTAGGAGGCTGTGATGGGCAGGGTTGTCGTCGTGGGGTCGATCAACGTCGATCTTCATCTGAGGTTGGATCGCCATGTGCTGCCTGGTGAGACGCTGTTGGCGACCGGGGGCGACTTCTCCCCGGGCGGCAAGGGCGCGAACCAGGCCTGTGCCGCGGCCCTCGCCGGGGGTGAGACGTTCATGCTCGGCGCGATCGGTGACGATGCCCCCTCATCGGTGGCGCTGTCGCACCTTGGTCGTGCCGGGGTAGACCTGACGCAGCTTCGACGGCTGCCCGGCCCGACGGGGCTGGCCGTCGTCAGCGTCGACGCAGACGGCGAGAACACCGTCGTCGTCGTGCCTGGCGCCAACGCTTTGGTCACGCCGGAGAACGTGCACGGTTGGGGCGAGCTGATCGGTTCGGCCGCTGTTGTGGTCCTGCAGGGGGAGATCCCAGCGGAGAGCAGCCTCGTCGCGGCACGGCTGACCAAAGGTCGGCTGGTGCTGAACCTCGCGCCGGCGATCGCGGTGTCGCCCGAGTTGTTGCTGGCGGCCGACCCGTTGGTGGTGAACGAGCATGAGGGCGCTGCGGCGCTCGTCCAGCTTGGCGGCCGGGAGCTGGAGGATCCTGCAGCCATCGTGAGGGGTCTTCGTGAGGCGGGGGTCGCCACGGTCGTGATGACGGTCGGGGCGGCCGGCTCGCTGGTCGCCGAAGGCGTCGGGGTCGAGGTGGTGGCGTCTCCTAAGGTCCATGCCGTAGACACCGTCGGGGCCGGTGACGCGCTCTGCGGGGCACTCGCGGCGAGGCTGGCGGACGGGGCCTCGCTGCAAGAAGCGGCTGGGTATGCCAGCCGGTTTGCCGCTTACACCGTCCAGTTTGAGGGTGCGCAGTCGTCGTACCCGGCGCCGGGAACGCGGTTGCCGTCTGTTTGACGGTTGGGCCCGGTGGCTATTCGGACGTGAAGTCGTGGCTCCGGGGCGATCCGGGGGCCGATGAACGCCCTCCAGGCGGCCTGGTTCGGGTCTCTGAGCCTCAGGCGTCGTCCGGTTCGCGTCCTCCGACTGAAGCGAAGTCGGTCAGCACACCGCGCACCACCGCCCCCGGATCTGCGGCAGCCATGATCGCCCTGACCATGGCTACCCCGGCGACCCCGGTTCGGCTTAGGACGGCGACATCGGCCGGGGTGACGTCACCGATCGCCACGATGGGCAGTGAACTGGCCTTGACCAGTTCCGGGTATCCGGCGACGCCAAGCGGCACCCTTCCCGAATCCTTCGTCGGAGTGGGACGAAACGGCCCCGCCCCCAGGTAGTCGATGACGTCGGCGTCGCGCTGGGCGGCGCGGACCAGCGCCAGGCTGCCGGTGGTGAACCCGACGACTGCCTCTGGCCCGAGCATCAGCCTCGCGTCCCGCACGGGCAGGTCGGTCTCGCCCAGGTGTACGCCATGCACGGCCGCCCCCCGGTTCATCGCGGCGAGTGCGACGTCGACCCGGTCGTCGACGACGAGGCAGGTTGCGGGGTTCGCCTCCGTGACGGCCTCGGCGACCCGCAGAACGAAGGCGAGCAAGTCGCGTGTCGACAGGGTCTTCGCCCTCACTTGTATGATCCCGGCACCGGCAGCGGCGGCCTTCGCCGCTGCGGTTACCGTCTCCTCGCCGACGCCTGAGGTCACCACGTAGCACCTGAGGTCCAGTTCGCGTCTGGTCACTTGCCCACCTCGTCCAGTGCATCGATCAGGGTGACCCGGAAGGACCCAGGGCGCGTGGCGCGGCTGGCGGCCAGCTCTCCTGCCGTGTCGAGCCACCGGGTGGCTGCCAACGCCGCCGACCAGGGGTCGGTGACGACGACACAGGCGGCGCACAGCGCCCCGAGCAGGCATCCGGTGCCGGTCAGCCGGGGGAGCAGAGGGCTCCCCGCGTCGACTTCGGTGTGCCGGTCGACGTCGACGACGAGGTCGATCGCGCCCGAGACCGCCACGATGGCGCCGCACCGTAGCGCGAGCGATCTCGCAGCCTCCAGCGCATCTCGCGGCATGGCTGTGGAATCGGCCCCCCGCCCGCCGCTGCCTCGGCCGGCCAACGCAAGGATCTCTGAGGCGTTGCCTCGGATTATGGCGGGGCGCTGGTCCAGGAGTTCTCCAGCGAGGGCGGTGCGCACCGGGGCCACGCCGACGGCCGTCGGATCGAGCACCCACGGGTGCCCATCCTCGACGGCGGCGGAAACGGTCGCAGGGATGCCTTGCGTGCCGTCGGTCGACAAGGTGCCGAGGTTGATCAGGAGCGAGTCTGCGATCCGGGTCATCGTCGGGGCCTCCTGTGCCGTCTCGGTCATCATGGGTCGTGCACCGGCCGAGAGTAGAGCATCGGCGACGAGGCTCATCGACACGGTGGCCGTGAGGCAATGCACGAGGGGGGCCGCATCTCGTACGCGACCGGCGACCTCGGTCCAGGGGGTCGTCATCGCGTCACCGCCAGTGCGACGGTATCCAGGTCTGCGTCGATCTCACGCGGCGACAACGCCGGGCCGAGCGAGGCTCCGAGGACGACCAGTGCGCCGCCGAGCGCGATGAGCGCCATGACTGCCACCTGCCGTCCCATCGCCTCCTCAAGAAACGGTAGGTAGAACGGATAGAGGGCGGGAAGAACTATGGAGAGGCTGTAGCCCATGCCGTAGCCGGTGGATCTGACGGCTGTGACGAAGCGTTCGGACAGGTAGGCCGCGATAGGCCCGTAGGCGGCGACCGTGACTACCTGGAGGAGGGCTGCAAGCCCGGCCGCGGCGGCGGGTGTGGCGCTGTGGACCAGGCCCCACCACACGAGTGGGCCGATGCAGGCGGCGATCAGGCCCCAGCAGACGAGGAGCCGACGCCTGCCCAGCCGGGTCGACAGGTGGCCGGCCAATGCCATGAAGACCGCCTGCGCCATCGCCGCCGTCCCGGTGGCCAATGCGGATTCGGACGCTTCGAGGCCGACGTCGGTGACCAGCCGCCCAGGGAGGACGAGCACCGTCATGTTGGTCAGTATCCAAAGACCCGTCATCAGGGTGAACACCTGCCAGAAGGCCCGGCGGTGGTGGCCGGTGAGCATCTCGCGCGCCCCGGTCCTGGTGCGGGGCTGCTGGCTGTTGCGGTGGTAGATCGGTGCATCCGTGACCCGGGACCGGTAGTAGAGCAGCATGCCGAGCGAGGCCAGGGCACCGCATACGAACAGGGCCCGCCAGCCCCACTGCGCGTAGCGCTGGGAGCCGAGCCAGACAAGCAGCCCGGCAGTGGCGAATGAGATCGTCGCCTGCGCCCACGGTGCCATGGACAAGATGAGCCCGGAGAGCAGGCCGCGGCGGCGCGAGACGGACCATTCCATGGCAAGGGGAATCGCGGCTGAGTACTCGCCGGCCACGAACACGCCGCCGGCGAACCGGAGGACCAGGATGAGCACCATCGCTGCCGACCCGATGGCCAGGTAGGTGGGCATGAAGGCGATGCCGAGGGCGCAGAGCGCTGTCCCGGCGATTGCGATGTTCGTGGTGCGGGTCCGCCCGAGCCGGTCGCTGATTTGCCCGAAGACCACGCCGCCGATCGGTCGGCCCAGCAGCATGGCGATGACCACCAGTGCTCCTGAGCTGGCCGAGGCGTGTGGCCCGGCCACGCTGGCAAGGGCGGGAATCAGCGCAAAGGCGGGCAGGAAGACGTGGACGTTGTCGATGAAGTTCCCCACCACGCCGGCCCGCAGCGCGGAGCGCCCGGCCTTTGGCAAGGTATCTGCGGGAGGTGATTTCGTGCTCTGTGCACGGGTCGTGTCGGTCATTCAGACATTCCCTTCGCTAGTCCTAGCTAGATCAGGTTCCACGGGTGTGATCTCAGCGCCTTGTGGCGCACCCCGTGTCCGTGCGGGCGATTGTGCCAGACGGCGCCGACGTGTGGGTCGCCGGGGCCGCCGAAGTCTGCGACCGCCAAACCTGGCATCGCGCACGACATCGCCGGGTCCCGCGTGCCCAACCGTCGGTGGATCACCCACGGCAGGGCGCGGCGCCGCTAGCATGACCCCACTACCCCAAACGACGAGCGGGAAGGACCGCAATGGAGCGAGAGACGCTGGCCCAGCGCACCGGATTCGAGGGGACCCTCACGGAGTACCTCGACGTCATGATCGAGCAGGTTCGCAGGCAGGTGGGCGACCGCAAGGTGTTGTGCGCCCTCAGCGGCGGCGTCGACAGCTCGGTGTGTGCCGCGCTCGTCCACAAGGCGGTGGGGAACCAGCTGACGTGCCTCTTCGTGGACCACGGCCTCATGCGTCAAGGCGAGCCTGAGATGGTGGACGAGCTGTTCGGCCGCCACTTCGGCATGGCCCTGATCAGCGTCGACGCCGCCGACCGGTTCTACGCCAAGCTCGCCGAGGTCGAAGACCCAGAGGCGAAGCGCATGATCATCGGCGAGGAGTTCATCCGCGTGTTCGAGGAGGAGGCACGCCAGCTCGGCGAGACCAACTTTCTTGTGCAGGGCACCATCTATCCCGACATCATCGAGAGCAACTCCGCAAACGGCGTGGTGAAGTCCCACCACAACGTGGGTGGCCTGCCCGAGGACATGGATTTCGAGCTCGTCGAGCCGGTGCGCTACCTCTTCAAGGACGAGGTGCGCGTGGTGGGCGAGGCGCTCGGGCTCCCGCACGAGTTGGTGTGGCGTCAGCCCTTCCCAGGGCCGGGCCTGGGCGTCCGCGTCATCGGGGCGGTCACGCCCGAGAAGGTGCGAATGGTGCGCGAGTCCGATGCGATCTTCCGGGAGGAGATCGCGCTGGCCGGGCTCGAGGGCCAGATCTGGCAGTACTTCACCGTCTGCCCCGGCGTCCGCTCGACGGGCGTGGTGGCCGGACGCCGTACCTACGGCGAGGCCATCGTGCTGCGGGCCGTCCACAGCACCGACGCGATGGCCGCAGAAGTGGCCGACCTGCCCCACGACCTCCTGAGGCGCATCACTTTGCGCATCACGGCGGAGGTGGACGGCGTCAACCGGGTCATGTATGACACCACGCCGAAGCCCCCGGGCACCATCGAGTGGGAGTAGTGACACTGCGGGGGCTGGTTTCCTGACCAGTGCCGAGAGTTTGGTTCCTTTTGGGAGCGCGACGGGGGGAGTGCAAGGGCGAGATCGCCGAGTTGTACGGTTCGTCGCTGCAGAAAGTCCAACAGACGATCGCCCGCGTGCTGGCAGACAGTGAAGTCGACGAGCCAACTATTAACTCTGAGTTGATAGTTCGAACCGATGGAACCCCGGCAGGGGTGCGGCGCGAGGTGAAGGTGTACAACCTCGACATGGTCTTGGCGGTCGGTTACCGATCGACTTCCCCGCGCGTAGTGCAGTTCCGGCAGTGGGCCACCGGCGTGCCCAGGGAGCACCTGGTCAAGGGCTTCGCCATGGATGATGACAAGCTCAGGGCCTCGGACGGATGGGACTACTTAAACCAT
>NZ_FQZG01000033.1 GCF_900141915.1 Tessaracoccus bendigoensis DSM 12906
GATGGTCACGATGGTTTCGTCACGCGCACGAGCTTGTGGTCGGGTCCGCGGGAGACTCACGGTGGTTTCGTCACGGTCCCCGGCGCTCCGCGCGGAGGGACCGGCTCAACCGACGCGCGGAGCGGTCTCAGTCACCTGTCCATCCGCCCTGAGTACCGGGACGGACAGAAGCGCGACGGACAGAACGTACAGAGATGCGACGGACACAGAAGGGAACGCCGCATTGAGGTCGCCGCATCAACTCCGCCTCCACCGACACGCCACTCAGAACATGAACACGCCAGATCGAGCATCGTGTGTTCTCTCCAAAGACCTCCGCGTTCCCCCTCAGACCTCGAACACAAATGTGCTCAGCGAATCCGCGGGCAGCACCGGGGTGAACACTTTGTCCCCGAGTAGGAGCGTGACCGGCTGCTCCTCCGACAGGTCGTTCTGAATCACGATCGCGACCGACCCGTCCGGGTTCCGGAATGCCAACTGGTTCTCGAATCCGGTGAAACTCTTCGCCTGGACTAGCCTTGCGCCGGGTTCCACGAAGTGGCTCACATGCTTGAGCACGTGGTACTCGTGGGTGTACTCGAACGTTGCAGTCTCGGGATCGACGACGACCAGCGAGTTCTGCGACCACCCCCACCTGCTCACTCCCCCGCGTTCCAGCGAGAGGTTCCAATACAGGTAGGCCTCGGCACCGTCCAGGAAGAAGTCCCGCATCAGCGCCCAGGAGTAGCGCGCGTAGCGCCAGTCATTCCTGCCGTCGCCGCATTCTTGCTCGGTCTGGTAGATCCGGAGCTCAGGATGTTCACGGTGAATGACCCTGACCGCGCCCTTCCCATGCCACTGCGCGCCGACGCCGGTGACGACAGCGGCCGCTTCGGGATCGGCGAGGACGGCGTTGAGCAGGTCCGGGTTTCCCCGTTCAAGCGTGCCGAAGAAGATCTCGACGCCACGCTGACCCATGACCGGACCGAGGTGACGCAGGAAGGCGGCCAGGCCGTCGGGCGTCCAGGTGCAACTCGGGAACACCTGAGCCGAGTTGAATTCGTTCTGGGGCATCACCATGCCGATGTCGATGCCCAGTTCCGCGTAGGCATCGATGAACTTACCGAAGTAATTGGCGTAGGCCCGCAGATAGGGTTCCTCGAGGATGAACATGTCGGTCCCCTCGCGGCCGACCTGATGCGGCTCCAGCCCGTTCTCGGACTGGCCCATCACCTTCACAGGCAGCGCGGCGGCGTAGTGGCCGTTGGTCTTCATCCAGGTCGGAGGGCTCCACGGAGAAGCCCACAACGCCAACCCCGGCTGCTGCTCGCGGGCCGCACGGATGAACGGGATGAGGGTTTCGTGGTCATTCTCGATGCTGAAGTGCTCAAGCTCGAAGTCGCCTGGAACCTCGTCGTAGGAGTACCAGTCGCGCGAGAAATCGTTCGCACCCACGGGCATGCGACCCACGGTGAAGTTCGCTCCCGCTCCTGGGGCGAACATTTCATGGAGGATCTCGCGGCGCTGCTCATCGGTGAGGGCGCCGAGCGAAGTCCAACCCATCTCATTGAAGGCGGGTCCGAAGCCTTCGATGCGTTGCAGTTGGGCGTCGAGGTCGACCATGACGTCTGGCATCCCGCTGAGCGCGCCCGCCGCCGTCGGCTCATGTTTCCTCCACGCCTCACTCCTCGTGGTGACGATCCATTCAGTGTTTCGCATCTGGCTGCTCCTCATCTCGGTTTCTTGGCTGTAGGTGTCCTGCTTCATGGCCTTCCTCATCGCACGCTCTTGATCCAGGCGATGGTCAGCGCCCCGAGCAAGGCAGCGCAGATCGAGATCATGAAGACGATCGAATAGCTGCCCGTGGCCACGACAACCGCTGAGGTGATGAGCGGGCCGATGGTCTGACCGGCCGTTGTCGACAGGTTGAGGATTCCGAGGTCCTTGCCCGCCTCCTTCTCACTCGGAAGCACATCGACGTTGAGCGCTTGGTCGACCGAGGTGTAGACGCCGTAACCGAGCCCGGCGATTGCGGCCATCAGGAACATCCCCGTCGTGGAGGGCATGAGCCACGGCATCGCCATGCCGATCGCGAACAGGACGCTGGAGACGACCACCGGGAGCTTGCGCCGACCGATCAGGTCAGACAGCGGCCCGGATACGACCGAGCCGATCAGTCCGACCACGAGCAGGATGATCGACATCGTCGCGATCGTCGCGGCCGACTCCAACACGTCTGACCGACGTGGTCCTGGATGATGTAAAGCTGGTAGGCCATGACCATCTGGTAGCTGATCAGCATGAATAGGCGCCCGACGAAGGCCTTGTAGAAATCGGGGGCGTGACGCGGGGGTCGGAACGACAGCAGGATGTCCTTGAGGCTCGACGCCACGGGCGGCAGGCCAGTCGACGACTTCTCCCTCGGCCACACCGCGAGCGCGATGACGCCGGAGACCGCCATGAGGGCGCCAGCCAGAAGGAACCCTGCCAGCGGGTTGGCGATGAACCGGGAACCGATGAGGGTTCCGATGGGCGCCCCGGCCGTGAGTCCGACGCCGAAGAAGGCGGAGATGGTGCCTCGTCTGCCTATCGGCACGCGGTCGGCGAGCACGGCAACACCCGGTGCCAGCATCATGTTGAGCCCGACCATGCACAACGTGTACACGATGATGATGAGGATGGGACTGGTCAGGAAACCGACCGCCGCGAGGCTGGCCCCACCCAGAACCGCGCCGCTCACAACCCATGGCGAGCGGCGGCCGAACCGGCTGCGGGTCCTGTCGGACAGGTTGCCGAACACGAGGTTCGAGACGAGGGAGACGATCGCAGTAACCGCGCTGATGGTGCCGAGCAGCGCCTCGGGGCTCTCGACCCCGATGTCACGCAGCCGCTGCGGCAGCAACACGGCCGCAACGACCATGAGCCCGACGATCCACAGGAGGCTGAAGAAGAAGCCGACTCCGAAGCGGAGCACATGCTTGGAGGTGAACGGTCGTCCTGTGTCGGGTGCGACCTCCGCCGGGGGGCGGGAGGCTCCTCCGACGGATGGCGTCCCCAGCTCCGGATTCGATTCGAATGAGTCCATCACTAACCTTCGTTGGTCATGGAGCGCCTGCGCTCCGCACGAGTGGCCGGGGCCGGATCGGCTCCGCCGAAACCTGTGGAAGATGGTGGGTCGGTCGCCTGCGTCCGACGCTTATCGAGTACCCACTAGATAACACTCCGAATGTAAATCCCCACCGTCGCGATGTCAATACCTACCACGTATAAAGTTTTTGCGGCGTGAACCCCACGGGGTGACGGCACAGTCGGCTACGGTATCGACGTGCCATCCTCTCCACGCCCCGCCCGGGTTCGCCTCACGCCGGAAGTGCGAGTCTCCCAGATCATCGCGGCGGCGAGCAGGATCATCGGCCAGCACGGTTACAACGCGATGACGCTGCAGGAGGTCGCCGACGAGGTGGGGATGTCCCTGCCCGGGATGCTGCACTACGTACACAACAAAGAGGGCCTGCTGAGGCTCATCATCGAGCAGGGCTACGACCGGCGCTTTGATCCCGAGGACTACATCGCGAGCGGCGATCCGGGGGCGACCCACCCCGATGGGGCTTCCCTGCCCGGCTACTTCCGGTTCCTGATCGCCAACAACGCCAAAGACCCCCACCTGATCAGGCTCTTCATGCAGCTGGGGGTCGAAGCCTCCGCCCTGGAACACCCCATGCACGCGTACTTCTCGATGCGCCCCGACAACGCATGGGGCCTCTACATGCAGACGAAGTGGCGCGTGCCGCCGTCCACAGGCGGGTTCCACCAGCTGCGACCGCTCGTCGAGATGACGCTCGCGGCTATGGACGGCCTACAGATCCGCAGCTTCCGGGAACCACCGATCGACCTGGTGACCGAGTGGGCACGATTTGAAGCCGTGTTGTTTCCTTCACCGCTCTGGGACGACTACCGCTGAGCCACCGAGCATCGATCTGGCCAGCGGCGTTCCAGGCCGCATTCAAGAGCTGGCCGCGGTCGCCTTGCGCACCACCTCCCCCGGCGCTCCGAGCACAGGCTGCTCGATACGTGCCCGCACAGACACCTCGACCACAATTGCCCGCCCCGAACCACGCACCTCACAGCCCGCGACCAGCACCTCGTTTCGCACCGCCGCCTGTCGGGCAGCCTCACACGGGTCGCCCCCTGCCACCGCTGCGCTCACCGCTGCCAAAGCCGACAACTCGGCCGACTGCTCAGCCTGCCGGGCAACCGCGAACCAGTGGATCAGCAGAGTCGCGACACAGAAGACGGCAAACGTCGCCAGAGCGATCCCGACCGTCAGCACGGCACCCGCGCTGCCTCGCTCATCGCGGCGGGCACGACGTTTCACGGCCCCTGTCCAGGTTCGTACGCGGCCCAGGCCTGCGCCCCGACGTCAACGACGCCAAACCCCAGAACCGAGACACCAACTCTCACCGAAGCGACCACCCCCGCGTCCTCACGCCGCACCTCGACCCTGGCATCCCGTGGGACCCGCCCCCTCGCCACGGCCAGCGCTTCCCCATCTCCCCTGGCGCTCTGCCTCGCGATCTGCGCACTGGACTCCGCGCAGGCGCTCTGCGCCACCCCGAGCATGGAAAGCGAGACCAGGCAGGCGGTCAACAGCACGGCCGTGATCGAACCGACGGCCAGCTCGACCGTCACCATGCCCCGCTCCCCCCGCCGGGGCGTCGGGCGGATGCCACCGCCGCCCGACCCCCGGGGGTACATCAGAGGCCCCCAGCAACCTGGCCGAAGATGTCGACGACCCAGTTGAACAGGGTCTGGAAGAAGGAGTTGTCGTTGAAGATTCGCAGCAGCACCAACGCCACGGCCGCTGCGGCGAGGAGACCGATCGCGTATTCGACGGTGGTCAGCCCGCGCTCGGCGAGCCGCCGCGGGCCACGATTCGGGCTGGGAACGAGATTGGACATTTCACAGATCCTTTCGCTGCGCCGACTGCGGTTCAGCCGGTCACCCCATCTATCCGCCGGTACTGCACCAATTCGTCGCCACGCGCACAACCTGTGGACAGCCAAGATGGACAACACCTGTTCCTGTGGACATCCGTTTCAGTCGAGCAGCAGGGCCAGCAGCTCAGCCGCATCCGGCTTGCTGAGCACCTGATTGGCGTTGCCGCACTTGGGCGAGACGACGCAAGATGGGCACCCATCGGCGCAACTGCAGCGCACCAGCCGTTCAAGGGTGGCGCGCAGCCAACCATCGGCGACCTCGAACCCCCTGGCCGCAAAGCCGGCCCCGCCTTCCAACCCGTCGTGCACGAAAACCGTCGGTAGGCCCGTGTCGGGATGAAGAGCCGTGCTCACCCCGCCGATGTCCCAGCGGTCGCACGGCGCGAACGCGGGCAGCAACCCGATGGCGGTGTGCTCCATCGCATGCAGCGCCGCGCCGGTTCTCGCATCGGGCCACCCGAGCCGACGCACCAGGTGCGCGGGCACCGTCCACCACACGGCCTGCGTGCCCATGCGGCGGGCAGACATCTCCATCGGGGTCGAGTCCCACACGTCATGCGTGACCTCGTCGCGTCGGAGGTAGCCCAGCACCTGCGTGTCGAGCCGCACTTGGCCGTGGCATATCTTCGTGCCACCCAGCGGCTTGCGACCGGCCTCGGCGAGGATCTGGATGTCGAAGATCGATTGCGCTTGCGTGTAGTAGTGGGGCCGTGAGGCCACCACCAACGCCTGGTTCTCCTCAGCATCCAGCGCCTCGACCAGGAAGGACTCGCCCTGATGGAGATAGACCGCCCCCGGATGCACCGTCCGATCGGCCGCCACCGCGTCGACGACGCCCAGCACCCTGCCTGTTTCATGTTCGATGATGTCGAGCGGGCGTTGACCCATCGACCGCAGGTTGATGAAGTCGACGGCCCGGTCGGGGCGGGTCCAGTAGTACCTGCCCCGGCGGTCACGCAACACCCCTTGTTCGACGAGGGCACAGGCTGTGGCCGTGGTGGCGGGCCCGAACCAGCATTCGTCGGCCGAAGTCAGCGGCGATTCCTGCGCTGCGGCAGCCAGGTGCAGGCCCAGAACGCGTGCATTCTCTGGATGCAGGATGGCCCGTTCGATTGACGATTCGCCCAGCAACTCAGGGTGTTCGAGCAGGTAGGCATCCAGCGGATTCTCGCTGGCAAGCAGCACGACCAGCGCATCCTGCCCCCGTCGTCCGGCGCGCCCGGCCTGCTGCCAGAAGGACGCGATCCGCCCGGGAAAACCGGAGACGAGGACGGCGTCCATCCCCGCGATATCGACGCCCAGTTCCAGCGCGTTGGTACTGGCGAGACCGCAAAGGTCGCCCGAGTGGAGGGCCGCTTCGAGGGCCCTCCTGTCAGCGGCGAGATAGCCGCCCCGGTAGGAGGCGATCCTTCGCGGCTCGACGGCCCGTTCCTGCGCCGCGACGGAGACGAGCTCGGCTCCCTGCCTGGACGCGACGAACGCGATCGTCTGGACTCCTGTGTCGGAAAGCCCGGCCAGCAGGCGCGCAGTATCGGTGCGCAGGGACACCGACGGCCGCCACAGCGCAACGGTGCGTCGCCCGGCCGGCGAGCCGTCCTGCGACACGACCCGCACCGCATCCTCACCGATCAGCGCACCGGCGAACTCGTCGGCGTTCGGCATCGTCGCAGAAGACAGCGCGACCACCGGGTCCGCACCGTGCAACGACGCGACCCGGCGCAACCGCCGGATGACCTGCGCGACATGGGCACCAAAGACGCCCTGGTAACGGTGTGCCTCGTCGACGACGATGTAGCGCAGCGACCCGAGGAAAGAGGCCCAGCGCTCATGGTTGGGCAGCACCGAGAAATGAAGCATGTCGGGGTTCGTCAGGATGAACGAGGCGTGCTCACGCGCGAAACGCCGTTCGGCCGCATCGGAGTCACCGTCGAGGGTGGCGACACGCCAACCGGTTGGTCCAAGGGCCGCCGCGGCGCGCGCCTGGTCGTGCGCCAGCGCCTTGGTCGGCGCGAGGTAGAGCGCAGTGTGCCGGGGCGCCGTCACGCGAGATCGAACCGAATCGACGGTGACCCCGACGGTCTGGTCGACCGTGGCGGCGATGATCGGGAGGAGATAGCCGAGGCTCTTGCCCGAGCCGGTTGGCGTGCTGATGATGGCGTGCTTCCCACCGAACAGGAGTTCGGCGAACTCGCCCTGATGCGACCATGGGGCCGTGATTCCGGCGGCCGCGATCCTCTGAACCGACTCGGCGGCCAACCATTCAGGCCAGCCGGCGGCAACACCCGCCCGCGCGTCACGCACCGTGGTGGCCACCACCTCGTCGCAGCCCAACACCCACTCGAAACTCACGGGTCCAACTGTGCCAGCCTCATCCGACAGTTCAGCCGAAGAACCCCTCGAGCAGGCCCGCGATTATCGGGACGACGCCGACCAGGATGAAGGCGGGTAGGAAGCAGAGCATCAACGGGATGACGGACTTGACCCCAACCTTCCGGGCGGCCTTGAGCGCCTCGTCGTCTCTCTCCCGTCTCGCGTCGTCCGCGTGAATCCGCAGAAGGTCAGCCAATGCCGTTCCGGATCTTTCGGCCCGTGCGACGTCGGCCGCCACCCGCCCCCAAACCGGGTCGCCGCGCAGCTGAGCCCATGCATCCTGGGGGGTCTGCCCGAGCGCCAGCCGCGCCGCAACCTCAGCCAAGACGGTCCCGGTCGGGGCCCGGGACACGGCCGCGACCGCCTCCACGGCCCGCACCATCGGCTGGCCTGCATCCAATGCCACCGCCAGAAACTCCAACGCGCCCGGTAGTTGTTCGACTGCGTCACGCACGTCCACCCGACGGCGCACGAAACCTGAACCGACCCAGGCGGCAGGGCCGAGCACGGCTCCGGCCACCAGCCCTGAGACACCGGGCACGAGCAGCAGTGCGGCGGTCGCGGCGGCGATACCAGCCAAGGCCCGCAGCAGCGGCGGGAGTGTGCCGGGCACTTTGACGCGCCACGGAGGGCGCCGACCCTGAGCCCGAGCCAGCGCCGCGGCCGGGTGCGGGACAAGAAGGAGCGCGGCTGACGCGGCCACGAGCGCGGCGAGCACCGTGAGGTTCACCGTGAACACCCCTGCGTCCGAGACAGCGCATCTATCCAGAGCACTCCCGCTGCGGTCAGGGCGACCCCCACGACCGCGAGGATCTGCCCCAACGGCTCCCCCGTGAGGAAGGCAATCGGGTTCACCCCGACGGTGAAGCCGAGCCCCACCGCGAGAAATGGCAGTGCCGCCATGATGTGGCCGCTGGCGCGTGCGGCGGCGAGTTCAGCCTCGACCACCGCCCCCACCTGCTGCTCGCGCCGCAGGGTGTCGGCCACCCCGGCGAGGATCTCTGCGATCGGGGCCCCGGTTCGTTCGCTCAACCTCCAGGCCGCGGAGATGGCCATCAGGGGTTCCCTCCCTGGTCGCCCGGCACAACGCTCAAGCTCACCGCCGACGTCGCCACCAAGTCTTGCGGCGGCGGCAGTGGATGCGAGCACCGGGCAGTCCGTGGCGGCGTCGGCCAGCGCCACAGAAGGGATCTGACCTGCCTGCAGCAGCGACGACAGCACCCGGGCGGCCCGGGCGCATTCCCGCACCGCTTCCCGGTCACGACGACGTCGGGCGTGCCCACGGATGAGAAACCAGACGGTGGCCGAAGCGATCGCTGCAGCCAACGCCAGCATGCCTATCGGAGGGTGCAGCGCAGCACCCGCTAGCGCTGCGACCGCAGGAACCAACACGGGCATGGGAACCCGAAGGGCCGCGTACGCACGCCTCGACCCGGACCGCACAACGAGTCGGTCTCGGGGCGGGCCACCTATCAGCAGCGCCCCACCGAGCGCGGCGAACAAGACGGCCGTGATCATGCGGAGCCCCGGAGATGCGCCCCCGCGGGGGTGTAGATGACGCCGTCCACGCTCAGGGTGGCCGCCGGCTCCACCGTCACCCACCCGTCGACCCCACGCACGAAGGAGCCAATCTCAGCAACTCTCCGGCGACCGTCCGCTCCCCGTGTGACGTGGATCACAAGCCGTAAGGCTGAAGCCACCTGGGCGTGGCAGGCGTCGCGTGACATGCCTCCCAGCGCGGCGAGGGCCTCCAGCCGCGCCATCACGTCGCCGGTGGAGTTGGCGTGTACGGTGCCGCATCCGCCTTCGTGACCAGTGTTGAGCGCGGTGAGGAGGTCTGCGATCTCAGGGCCTCGGACCTCGCCGAGCACGACCCGGTCGGGCCTCATCCGGAGAGCCTGACGGACAAGCGTGGTCAGCGTGATCGCGCCTGTACCCTCCGCATTTGCTGGTCGACCCTCGAGACGTACGCAGTGTGGGTGCTCGGGCACCAGTTCGCGGGCGTCTTCCACCAGCACGATGCGTTCCCCCGGTGGCACCAGCGCCAGCAGCGCCGCAAGCAGCGTGGTCTTGCCGCTACCGGTGCCGCCGGTGATCAGAAACGGCTCCTTCCTTGCGACGATACCTGCCAGAAGCGCGGCTCCCTCTGCCGAGAGCGACCCCGCTTCGATGAGGTCGCCGAGTGCGAAGCTTCGTCTGGCTGGCACCCGCAGCGAGAGGCACGTGCCGGGCTCCGCCACCGGTGCCAGGACCGCGTGCAGCCGGGCACCTCCTGGGAGGCGACCGTCCACGAAGGGGGATGCGTCGTCCAGCCGTCGACCGGCCGCTGCGGCCAGCCTGATCGCGAGCCTACGCACCTGTTCATCATCGACGAAGGTGAGCGGGGCCCGCTCCAACCCGCTGCCACGGTCGACGAATACCTGCCCGGGCCCGTTGACAACCACATCGGACACGTCGGGTTCGTTCAGCAACTCCTCCAACGGCCCGGCGCCGGTGCTGCCGCGCCGCAATTCCGCGAGGGTCTCACGGATGAGCGCGTCGGTGAGCACAACACCCTGAGCCCGCAGTGCGGCGGCGACATCCAGCGGGCTGAAGGGTCTCCCCAGTGACGCCAGGTCGGTGCGGAGCTCATCGAGGACGACCTCAGGCATCGCGCAGGCACCTCCACAACGACGAGGCGTCCCGCTTGAGCCGCCTGGCCGGCCCTGGCACCGGAGGCATCCCCAACTCGGCCAGCCGGGGCACCGCCTTGTCGTGACCGACCGCACCCATCAGCTCGAGGCCGAGGGTGCGGGCCACCACCTCAGGCGGGATCCGACGGCCCGGGCCGGACCGCACCACCATGCCGGTCACTTTCGGCCCCGCCATCTGCGCCGCCGCGACAGAACGCACGTCGGCCCCGACCACCAGCACCGAAAGGTCGGCCATGACCGGTACCGGCCCTCTACCCGCGTCGATCAGGGTGAGCGCCGCCGATCGTGCCAGGGCCGCGAGCACAACCCGGGTGGCCTCGTCTGTAGGCGGTGGGTCGTCGCCTCGGCCGTGGGAGAGGAAGGCGGCTCCCCCGACCTGGGGCAGCTCGGACGTGAGGTCGCCCAGCTCCCCCCGGGACCGCGCCAGATCGGGCCAGCGGACACCGTCGGACGTCTCGGCCCCGACCACCAGATCGATTCCGCCGCTGGCCGGAGCAAGATCCACAGCCACGACATCTTCGCCGGCCTTCGCCCCGATCAGCGCAACCGCTGACACCAGGGTGCTCACCCCCAGGCCACCGGAGGCGCCCAGCAGCGCGACGATGCGGCCCATCTGAGGTGTTGTCTGCCCCGCCCGCGAGATGACCGTGGCCAGGTGCCCGGCGCCGTCCGGCAGCGGGATCACCGGGATGCCCAGCTCTGCAGAACAGCGCGTCAACTCCTCCGAGGAGGTGCCGACGACGAACGCCTCGCCTGGACGGACAGGCCCCCAACGCGTCGCGCTGTCCGCCCCGAGCAGGCGCACTGCGGCCCCTGCCCACCCGGAGTCGAGCCCAGCGGCATCAGAGACGATGCGTAGGTCGACCTGCAACGCGGCGGCGCAGACCTGAACGGCCTCGATCACAAACGGATCCCGGGTACAGAGGAGAGCGTGTGGTGTCATGCCCTATCTATCCGACGCTGCGGCCGCAATATCACATCCTCGTTGGAACCTGTGCACAACTCGACGCACTCCGAGACCCCTCAGGAGTTGGTTAGGCTAGGTGGGTGAACCCGACCGGGAAGGAACCCATGACGCGCGCCACCATCCCATCCGACGCTATCGAGTGGCTGTCGGCGTGGAGAGGCGTTCGGGCTCTGGTGTTGGCCGAGGACGCCGCCTGGCCGCGGCGTCTGGATCGCGCTGGGCACCACATCTTCGTGATGAGTGACGACCCCGACCTTGCCGCACAGCTGAACCCGCTGCCCCGGATCAACGCGTTCGTCGCACGCCCCGAGGCAATCCCCACCGACCCCTTCCAGTTCGAGGTCGTCTTCGTCCACCAGCGGCTGCACCGTTTCGATCTTTCCCAGGCACTTCCGCAGATCGCACGTGTGCTGCGGCCGGGAGGCTGCCTCAGCGCCTCATACCTGATCCGCGATGACTCAGTTCCCTGGGTCCGTCGGCTCGCCGCTCTGCTCCGCCGCTTCGACCCGATGGCGATGAAGGGCAACTACGGCAATGACAGCCTCGCGGCGCTGAAGGAGAGCCGCTACTTCCCGGAGACCGAGGAACGTGCCTTCCGGGTCTGGCAGAGCGTGAGTCATGAGGATCTCCTGAACCTGGTGCGAAGGCAGCCCCTTGCCGCGAACCTGGACGAAACGCAGCTCAGCGCGCTGCTGCGGCAGGTCAGCGAACTTTTCGACAGCGCCGTCCGGCCGGGCGAGAGCCTGCGGCTGCCTTTCCAGCTCATCTGCTGCCGCGCGTGGGTCAACCATGAGGGGCTGACGGCCACTGTGGCGCTCCCGGAGAGTGCACTGTCCATCCCCCTTTGACCCGACGGCCCCGGTGGCAGTGGCCCAACCGTGCTCGGCGCCTGCCGATACATTGCGGCTAAGCTGACTCTGCGGAAGGAGAGCCATGCCAATCGAGCAACGCCACCCCCTGGTGGAGATCAAGGACACCGTCGCCGAGTTCGTCTCCAAGGAGACAGAGCTTGCGGCCGCCGAGCTGAAGCCCAGCGCGAAGGCCGCAGGTATCGGTGCAGGCTTCTTCGCGGGCGCCGCGGTGTTCGTGTTTCATGCCCTCTGGATGCTCGTCATCCTGATCGCCTTGTCCATCGGGCTCCTGCTGTATGCCGTCACCCCGATGGGGCCGTGGGGTTCGTTCACGCTAGGTTTCCTGGCGTCGGTGCTTATCTCATTGCTGATCGCCGGGGTCCTGTTCACTCTCGGTCGAGGCAAGTTCTCGCAGGTGAAGAAGCCCGAGGCGACCATCACCGAAGCGAAGGCGACCCTCGACGCCGTCGTCGATGCGATCACTTCGAGGGGCAAGGGGTCTGCGGTGGAAACCAAGCCGTCCCACCGGCCCAGCTTCCGCGCCCCGGACGATGGCCAGGTCGCCTGACCGCATCACCGGCGCGTCGGCGTCTGGATCGGGTGGCCGGGACGCCGCTCCAACTGGCAGGCTAGGGCCATGACCAAATGGGAATACTTCGTCGCCCCGATCCTGTCCCACGTTGCGCAGCAGTTGCTCAACAACTTCGGTTCGGAGGGCTGGGAGCTGATCCAACTCGCCCCCGGCCCGAACCCCGACACGCTCGTCGGCTACTTCAAGCGTCCGTCCGCATCCTGATGACGGCCTCGCAGCGGCTCGCCGAGCTCGGAATCGAGCTACCTCCGGTGGCCGCCCCGGTCGCCGCCTACGTGCCTGCCACCCGCGTCGGCGACCAGATCTGGACCTCCGGCCAGCTGCCTTTCGCCGACGGCGTCCTCACCGCGACCGGCAAGGTGGGCGACGCCGTCGCCCAGGATCTGGGGACGGAGGCGGCGCGGGTTGCCGCCCTGAACGCGGTGGCGGCTGCGGCAGCCGTCGCAGGAGGGGTCGACCGGATCCGACGCGTCGTCAAGGTGGTGGTATTCGTGGCGAGCGCCCCGGGGTTCACGGGTCAACCCGCCGTCGCCAACGGCGCATCGCTGCTTCTCGGAGAGATTTTCGGTGAGCAGGGCACGCACGTGCGAAGCGCCGTCGGGGTCGCCGTGCTCCCCCTCGATGCACCCGTCGAGGTTGAGCTGATCGTCGAGGCCTGATGGGCCAACCCGAGGCGATCAATGAGGCGCTGGCCGGTCAGTATCCACAGGCCCGCGCCGAGCTGGACTTCCGCTCGCCGTTCGAGCTGTTGATCGCCACGGTGTTGTCGGCCCAGTCGACCGACCGGCGTGTCAACTCGGTCACGCCTGAGCTCTTCCGGCGCTACCCGACCCCGCTCGACCTGGCCGGGGCCGAGGCGTCCGACGTCGAGGCGATCATCCAGCCGGTCGGTTTCTACCGCAACAAGACCACGGCCATCATCGGGCTGTCGCGCAGGCTCGTGGACCAGTTCGACGGGGCCGTGCCTGCAACCCTCGATGAATTGGTGACGCTCCCTGGTGTCGGCCGAAAGACGGCCAACGTCGTCCTCGGCAACGCGTTCGGCGTACCAGGCATCACCCCGGACACCCACCTGATCCGGCTGGCCAACCGGTTCGGCTGGGTTGACAACACCAAGCCGGACACGGTTGAGAGGGCGGTAGGAGCTCTGTTCCCGCCATCGGAGTGGGTGATGGTGTGCCATCGCGTCATCTGGCACGGCCGCCGCTGTTGCCACGCACGACGTCCAGCATGTGGCGCCTGCGTCATCTACGATCTCTGCCCGAGCAGGGACATCGGAGAGCAGGACCGGGTAAAGGCCGCGGCGCTCATCCGGGAGCCCCGCGCCTGACGGGTATGCTCGTTCGCGATGAGAATCAGAAGGATGACAGGAGTCGCGGCGGCCCTCATGCTGCTGGCCGCCTGTTCCACCTCCACTTCTGGTGTGAGTGCACCGGCTCCCACCGCCTCGTCCACCTCACCTGCCGATCTTGAGGCCCTACGAATCAAGTTCGGGCTGCCGGACTGCCCCGTCACCGACCCTGAAGCAGCCCAGATCGAAGACGGGCTGCCGCAGACTGCATTGCCCTGCCTCGGCAGCGACAAGGTCGTCAATCTGGCCGGGTTGCCACGCACGCCCACGATCATCAACTTCTGGGCGCAGTGGTGCGCCCCGTGTCGCGCCGAGTCGCCGTTCCTGCGAGGGGCCCTGTCGAAACTCGACGGCGTGAGTTTCATCGGCGTCAACTACAACGACCCGTTGCCGGACTGGGCGTTGGAGTTCGCCAGCGTGGCCGGTTGGGACTATCCGCACGTCATGGACCAGGACAAGCAGCTCAGGGCCCCCATGCAGGTACCGGGCATCCCGACCACCTATTTCGTCGCCGCCGACGGCACTATCGCAGGCGTCCATGCCGGCGAGCTCACGTCGGAGCAGCAACTGCTCGACCTGGCCGAACAGTATCTCGGGAGCAACTGATCATTCATGGCTTGGCTACGACGTACCGCGGGGGTGTCATGACCCCCGGCCCGGTTTTCGACCCACTCATCGAGGCACTCTCGGCTCGACCTACCCGGCGTATCGCCGACGAGGAGCGCACGCCACGCGGTGAACGAGCCGCCGCCGTGCTGATGCTCTTCACCGACACCCCCGACCCCGCCCTCACGTTCGTCACCCGCGCCGAGACCCTCCGCAGGCACGCCGGTCAGATCGCGCTTCCCGGCGGAAGGGTGGATCCCGGAGACCTGGGGCGGGCCGACACCGCCCTGCGGGAGGCAAACGAGGAAATCGGCCTCCTGAGGAGCGGCGTCGCGATCTTCGGCGAGTTGCCTCCCCTGTGGGTCCCGGCGTCAGGCTACGACGTGACGACGGTGTTAGCTGCCTGGGACGGCCACCAGCGGCTGCACCCCGTCGACCCGGCAGAGACCGGGGCCGTACACCAGTACCCGGTCTCGCAGCTGGCCTCAAACGAGGTGCGGGTCACCGGGAGACATCCGAGCGGCTTCCGCGGGCCCGCCTTCGCGCTCGGCGACCAGTTCATCTGGGGTCTCACGGCGCTTCTCGTGGACTGGGTGCTTGAGTTGGCAGGCTGGCGTCAGCCGTGGGACGAAGACCGCATCGTCGACGTCCCGAAACGCTTCATGCGTGACTGACCCGGACGACCTCAGCGGATCCGGTTGGCGGGAAACATCGTGATCGGGGCACCCGCAGTGTCGGTGAAGGTCACCAGGACGTCATGCCACGATTCGATGTCCGGCCTGGAGCGCAGCAAGGCCCGGCGTTCCCGCTCGGTCATGCCTCCCCAGACACCCCATTCGATCTGGTTGTCGAGGGCCTCAGCCAGGCACTCCGAGCGTACCGGGCACCCGACACAGACCGATCGGGCACGTTTCTGGTCTTTTCCTTCAGGGAAGAGCTCGTCGGCCAATTCTCGACACTTGGCCCGCAGCGTCCATTCGCTGGCTTCTGCAAGAGACATGTGCTGCCCTCCTTCGCGCAGATCCGTCAGTAACTAGACGCTAGCGCATCGGGCGCTCACAGCAACAGGGGTAATCCGACCCCAGATTCTCCGCGCAGGTTTGCCGAATGGGGCTTCTTGGGCCTAGTCACGTAAGCTGAGCGTCATGAAGTCTGCCTCCCTCAGCCAGAAGGCGTACTCATTCCTCATGTTCCTCGCCGTCAGCGTCCTCGCCGGGCTGCTGATTTCCGGTTTGGCGGTACCTTTTGCCGCCCTGCTGGGCGGAGGGGGGAAGATGGCGGTGAGCGCGCTGGACGACATCCCCGCCGATCTCGAAACCCCAGCCCAGCACCAGCGTTCCGAAGTGTTCATGGCCGACGGCTCGCTGCTGGCCACGTTCTACGACGAGAACCGCGTCTACGTGCCGCTGAGCGAGATCTCCGAGAACATGCAGACGGCCCAGATCGCGATCGAGGACCACCGGTTCTTCGAGCATGGCGCTATTGACTTCCAAGGCTTCGGCCGGGCGGCACTGAAGACCCTCACGGGCGACACCCAGGGTGCGTCGACGCTGACGCAGCAGTACGTGAAAATGGTCCGGATCGAGATGGCGGTGGCGGCCAACGATGAGGAGGCGCTGCGCAAGGCCGATGAGGTCACCATTGAGCGCAAGATCATCGAGGCGCGCTACGCGATGGCGCTCGAGGAGCGGCTCACGAAGGACGAGATCCTCGAGCGTTACCTGAACATCGCCTACTACGGCGACGGCGCCTACGGTGTGCAGGCCGCGGCCAAACACTTCTTCAACGTCGACGCCAAGGACCTCACGCTCGGGCAGTCCGCAATGCTCGCGGGCCTGGTGCAGAACCCCGTCGCCCTGAACCCGGTCAGGAACACCGACAAGGCGATGGATCGGCGCGACGTCGTGCTCAACCAGATGGTCAAGTGGGGAATGACCACGGAGGAAACTGCGGAGGAAACGAAGGCCGAGCAGACCTTCGACCCCAGCAAGGTGCAGCGCACCGCGCGGGGTTGCGTCTCCTCGCCTTACCCGTTCCTGTGCGACTACGTGAAGCGCACCTTGGTCTCCGACGCGATGCCGAGCATGGGCAAGGACGAGCAGGAGCGCACCAACTACCTGAACCGGGGCGGTCTGCAGATCCACACTCTGATCGATCCTGTCGCGCAGGCCTCGGCCGAGGCGGCCGTCGCCGCTCAGGTGTCCCCCACCGATCCGGTGCTCGCCAACACCACGCTGATCCAGCCCAGCACCGGGCTGATCACGGCGATGGCGCAATCGCGCCCGGTGATGGGCACGGACGCGGCCGCCGGGGAGACGTTCTACAACTACAACGTCTCCAGCGACATGGGCGGCGCAGAGGGTTACCAGGCTGGTTCCACATTCAAGCCGTTCACGCTGGCATCGGCACTCAACCAGGGGATGACGCCACAGAAGGAGTACAACGCCCCCGCGACCATGCAGTTCCGAGGCCAGACTTTCCGCGATTGCACCGGCACCTTCAAGTTCAACCAGGACTACGAGCCGCAGAACCAAGGGCGCAACCCCTACGGCAACATCAGCATGATGGTGGCGGCCCAGAAGTCGGTCAACACCTACTTCGTGCAGTTGATCCGAGACACCGGCATCTGCGCGTCGATCGACATGGCGAAGGCGGCCGGCGTCAAGCTGTCAGACGGGAAAGATCTGCGCACCATGCAGCGCTACCCGTCGTTCGTGCTCGGCACGGCGGATGTGACGCCCCTCTCGATGGCTGAGGCGTATGCCACCTTCGCGAACCGCGGCATCCACTGCGACCCGATCATCCTGAAGTCGGTCGAGACCAAGGACGGCACCGAGGTGCAGGTCCCCTCAGCCAACTGCAAGCAGGCGATCCCTGAAGCCGTCGCCGACGGCGTCAACTACATCCTCAGGTCGGTTGCGCTTCAAGGAACTGGCCGCCCGGCGGCGCTTCGCGACGGTCGCGACGAGGCGGGCAAGACCGGCACGACCAACAACGCCGTCGCCGTCTGGTACGCGGGCTACACGCCGGAGATGGCGGGCGTCGCGATGATCACGATCGACAAGGTGAACCCCTACTTCAAGAACCACTCAAAGAGCCTGACCGGGATCCGCGTCAAGGGCGGTCGGCTGGACGGCTCCGGTGGTGGCGATGCGGGCAAGATCTGGAAGGCGGCGATGAAATCGGCCCTCGCAGACAAGCCGAAGACCAAGTTCACCGCACCGACCAAGACGATCCTCGAGGGTGTGAAGGTCAACGTGCCCAGCGTCCGTGGCATGAGCTTGAGCGAAGCCAAGGCCACCCTGGAGGCCGCGGGATTCTCGACCGCCAAGCGCTACGTCTTCTCCGAGCGGGCACGTGAAGGCGCGTTCCTCGGCATCGAGCCCAGCAAGACAGCCGCCAAGTTCTCCACGATCTACCTGCGCATTTCCAAGGGTAAGGAGCCGGAGCCAGAGCCTGTGGGGACGCCTTCCGCGTCAGCAGCTCCCGCGACGACGCCTAGCGCGCAGCCGACGGGTCGTTGACGCTCCGCTCCGCCGCGCGGGCCTTGGGCGCAGTCGCGGCAGTCGGCGGGGCCTGCTTCGGCTGGGGCCTGCTGGAGGCCCACCTCTACACGCTCCGGCGCGTTGAGGTGGCCCTTCTGCCGCCGGGCGGGGCCGCGATCCGCGTGCTGCACATCTCGGACCTACACCTTGGCCCTGACCAGGAACGGAAGCTGGCGTTCGTGCGGGGGCTGCGCGCCCTCGAACCTGATCTGGTGGTCAACACCGGAGACAACATCACGCACCCCGGCGCGGTCGCCCCGCTGCTTGAGGCGTTCGCCGCGTTTGCAGACGTTCCAGGGGTCTTCGTCTTCGGCTCCAACGACTACTACGCCCCGCAACTCAAGAACCCGATGCGCTACCTCACCGAAGGCCCATCCCGCCTGGCCCGAGAGTTGCCACCCGAACTCCCCTGGCGACGGCTCCGCGAGGGCTTTGAGGGCCTCGGTTGGGTCGACCTCACCGAGCACCGGGCGACGCTGCGCGTGGCCGGACGCGACGTCGTCTTCCGTGGCACCGATGACGGCCACCTGCGGCGCGACCGCTACGACGAGGTCGCCGGGGCAGCCGACCCGTCCGCGGCGCTGAACATCGGCGTGACCCACGCGCCGTATCTACGACTCCTGGATGCCATGACGGCCGACGGGATGGATCTGATCCTGGCGGGGCACACGCACGGGGGCCAGGTGTGCATCCCGGGCTACGGGGCGCTGATCACCAACTGTGACCTGGACACCCACCGGGTCAAGGGGCTGTCGTCGCACGAGGCGGGGGGCAATTGCTCGGCCCTGCATGTCTCGGGCGGTCTGGGCACGTCGCCCTTCGCGCCTTACCGGTTCGCGAACCGGCCGGAGGCCACGCTGCTGACCGTCCTCCCCCGGTCGGCCTGACCCCGGTTCGCCAAACCTCGCCCGGTGGGCTAGTATTTCGGATGGCTCAAGGGCCAATCGGGGTGTGGCGCAGCTTGGTAGCGCGCGTCGTTCGGGACGACGAGGCCGCAGGTTCAAATCCTGTCACCCCGACCAGAATCGCAACGTTGACCCCCGTCCTCAGGACGGGGGTTTCTTTGCGCCATCGTCCGGGCATTGGCCGATACTCGACGTCAGACAGACCAAAATCGACCAATGGTCGATTCTCGACACGGGCCCACCGCCCCCCGCCCTTACCGTCAGGCCGGGACGGGGCGCAGCGCACATTCAGCAGCCGACCGAGGCCGAGCGCCCTCAGGTCACCAGATCTTCGAGGTGCCACCTTCATCGCACTGCAGCCCGACCCCGGTTGGTACCCCGGCCGATGACAGTTCCGAGCATAAGGGTTCGGCCTGCAGGACGACCGCCTCTTCCCACACCCCTGCACGGTTCGCCCAGATCGCCTGACCACCACCGCAGTCCCCGCCGACGCTGCCCAGCACGAACCCGGCCGGATGGACGCTCATCACACCGATGTAGAGAGTCGAGCAGCCGTCGGCGTCGGGGCCGCTGAAAAGGCCCGCGGCGTAGGTTCGGAAGCTCTCCGGCACCCCTACGAGCGAACCCACGGAATCCGCCGACGTCGCCTCAGACTCGACGTCCTTCCAGACTTCCGGTGACGCGACCGTCTGGGTGCGCTGCGGCGCTGGGGTGGACGCGGGGACGGCGACCGGTGCCGTGGTCGAAGCGGCCCGTGGGCTGCGACTCGGGGTGGCCGATGGGCTGCGGCTCGGGGTGGCCGATGGGCTGCGGCTCGGGGCCGGAGTCGCCTTCGCGGACCTGGCGGCCGATGGCAGGACAGGCGACGTCGGGGTCGGCGACACGGTCGGCTGGTTGGGTGGAGCAGTCACGCTCGGGGTCGCCGTCGGTTCCGGGGTGGCAGACCAGATGGGGGGCGAGGGTTCTGCGCTGCCGCCGGGTGTGCAGCCAGCCAGTCCGATCAGGAGCAGTGGCGTGAGGGGGAGGCGACCCCGCATCAGTAGTCCGCCGCCGTTCCTTCGGCATCGAGACAACGCAGCCCTGGCACGCCTGTCGGCACGTCGTTCAGCGTGAACTCCCGGCACGGGATGGCGTCCTCGAACGCGACGATGTAGTGCCATTGCGACTCGGTGATTCCCCAGACCACCTGGCTCCCGCCGCAGTTCGATTCCTCAGTGCCGAACGCGAACCCGTCGGCGTGGACGGCATCGACGGAGATCTCGGAGGCGGTGCACCCCGCATCGTCCTCGATCCCGATCCGCGATGCGAGGAAGGCCCTCAGGGTCTCGGGGAGGGACGCGGCGGCCATGACCTGCGACGCGCTGGTCGCGGTGACGTCGACCGTCGTCCACGGGCCACCGTTCCTCGGAGGCTGCGCAACGGGTGGCAGGCTGCTGGCCGGGGCCTCGGCTGACGGCACGACCTCGGGTGCCTGCGACTGCTGCTCGGCGGATCCGACGGTCGCCTCGGCTGTCGCCAGTTCGGCCTCACCGGTGGGCGGCGCCTGGGTCGGGTCGGGCGTCCACATGCTGGGTGTAGCGGCGGGGGTCGATCCGCAACCGCTGAGTGCGGCTACGAGCAGGCAGGCTCCTGCGAGCATCAAAGGTGTGCGCACATGCGCGACCTTACCTGACCTGAGTCGGTTTCCGACCTCACCGGGGCAGGCGTTGGCTACCCTGGGTGGCAGGAGGCGGTCAACGAGGACCCGCCCCCGAATGAGGAGACCGATGTTCAACGAATCAGAATCCCGACGACCCCTGCGGAGCAGCCTGCCCAGCACCGGTTCCGCACCGACCCACCCACGGCTGCTCGCCTGGCTCGACGAGGTGGTTGCCCTCTGCAGACCGGATGCGATCCACTACTGCGACGGTTCCGCCGAGGAGGCCGACCGCTTGGCCAGGCAACTGATCGAGTCAGGCACCCTGATCCGGCTCAACGACGAACTGGTGCCCAACTCCGTCTACGCCAGAACCGACCCCGACGACGTGGCACGGGTCGAGGACCAGACCTTCATCTGTTCCGAGGATGAGCGCAACGCAGGCCCGACCAACAACTGGATGGATCCGGCGCAGATGAAGCGGATCATGTCCGATCTGTACGACGGCTGCATGGTCGGCCGGACGCTGTACGTGATGCCTTTCTGCATGGGACACCTCGACGCAGCCGATCCGAAGTTCGGTGTCGAGGTGTCGGACTCCGCCTACGTCGTTCTCTCCATGCGGATCATGACCCGTATGGGTCGCGAGGTCCTGGAGACCATGGAAGAGACGGAGGCCGATTTCGTGCCATGCCTGCATTCGGTGGGCATGCCACTCGAACCCGGACAGGCCGACGTCCCCTGGCCCTGCAACGAAACCAAGTACATCGTGCACTTCACCGACGAGAAGATGGTGTGGTCGTACGGGTCGGGATACGGCGGCAACTCGCTGCTGGGTAAGAAGTGCTATGCCCTGCGGATCGCATCGGTCATGGCGCGCGACGAGGGCTGGCTGGCCGAGCACATGCTGATCCTGAAACTGATCTCGCCAGAGGGACGCGCATTCCACATCGCGGCGGCTTTCCCGTCGGCCTGCGGTAAGACGAACCTCGCCATGCTGGACCCGACGATCGAGGGGTGGCGCGTCGAGACCCTCGGCGACGACATCGCCTGGATGCGGTTCGGCCAGGACGGACGCCTATACGCCACGAATCCCGAGACCGGGTTCTTCGGAGTGGCTCCCGGCACCAGCTTCGAGACGAATCCGAACGCCATGACGGCGATCCGGAAGGGCAACTCGATCTTCACCAATGTCGCGATGACCCCGGAAGGCGACATCTGGTGGGAGGGCATGACCAAGGACAAGCCCGAGACGCTGTCGGATTGGAAGGGTCGCGCCTGGCACGGGAAGAGCGGCCCGGAAGGAGGTCGGCCCGAGGAGAAGGCTGCGCACCCGAACAGCCGCTTCTGCACCCCGATCGAGCAGTGCACCATCCTGGCCGACGAATACCACGATCCGGCAGGGGTACCGATCGACGCCATCATCTTCGGCGGTCGCCGCGAGAACACCGTCCCGCTGGTGACCCAGTCCCGTGACTGGAGGCACGGGGTGTTCATGGGCGCGACCTGCTCGTCCGAGTCGACGGCTGCGGCCAAGGGCGCCGTCGGCGTGCTGCGCCGTGACCCCATGGCCATGCTGCCGTTCATCGGCTACCACGTCGCCGACTACGTGCAGCACTGGATCGACATCGGCAAGGGCGCCGAACAGTCGAAGCTCCCGAAGATCTTCTACGTCAACTGGTTCCGCCGCGACGAGGACGGCCGGTTCATGTGGCCGGGATTCGGGGAGAACTCTCGTGTCCTCAAGTGGATCGCGCAGCGCATCGCAGGTGAGGTCGACGCCATGGAGACGCCCATCGGCCTCCTTCCCGCAGAGGGGGGCATCGACGTCGACGGGCTCGAGATCTCTGACGAGGACCTGGCAGGCGTGCTGGGCTACCAGGAGCACGAGTGGCGCGATGAGGTGCCGAGGATCGGACGCTGGTTCGACAGCTTCGGTTGGAGGCTGCCCCGCGAGATGGTCGACGAGTTGCTCCAGTTGGAGACGGCACTGGGAAGGGAGATGAGCAACTTCGGCCACTGAGAACCGCACGCTGTTGAGCCGAGCTGGGCTGGTTGAGCCGGGCTGGGCTGGTTGAGCCGGGCTGGGCTGGTTGAGCCGGGCTGGGCTGGTTGAGCCGGGCTGGGCTGGTTGAGCCGGGCTGGGCCGGTTGAGCCGGGCCGCGCTGGTTGAGCCGGGCCGCGCCGGTTGAGCCGGGCCGCGAGCTTGCGAGCCGCCCGTGACGAAACCACCCTCGACCTGACCGCTGGCTCTCCCAAGAACCAGCGGTCAGGATCCCGCACCGTGTGCCAGGTGGTAGCGCCCACGCCTCGTTCGTCCCTCACGAGGCGGCTCAACCGACCGCCGGACACAGACTCCTTTGCTCCCTGCTCTAATGGACCCATGAGCCTACCCACGCCACGCACCCCGGACCCGATGAGCGCCCCTCCTCTCCGTTGGGGCCTGATCGGCCCCGGGTGGATAGCCGAGGCTTTCGTCGAGGCCATCCACAACCACACGCGCAGCCGGATCGTCGCCGTCGGGTCCCGTAGCGCCGAGCGGGCCGGGGCATTCGCGCAACGCATCGGGGCCGCAAGGTCGTACGGCAGCTACGCGCAACTGGTCGCCGACCGCGAGGTCGACGCGGTCTACGTCGCCACTCCCCACAGCGAACACCTTTCGGGTGCCATGCTCGCGATCCATGCAGGCAAGCCGGTGCTCGTGGAGAAGGCGTTCACCCGCAATGCAGGCGAGGCCCGGCAGGTCCTCGACGCCGCACGAGCGGCAGGGGTCGCCGTCATGGAGGCGATGTGGACCCGATTCCTGCCTTCCACAGACATCGTGCGTCAACTCCTGGCAGCCGGAGCGCTCGGAGAAATCGAGGCTTTGTTCGCCGACCACGGCCAGTGGTTCGCCGAGGATCCCCACTTCCGGCTCTTCGACCCTTCGCAGGCGGGCGGCGCGATGCTCGATCTCGGCGTCTATCCGGTCTCGTTCAGCCACCTGGCGCTGGGGGCCCCTGCGAAGATCCAGGCGGCAGGCACCAGCGCGTTCACCGGAGTCGACCGTCAGATCTCGGGGCTGCTCAGCGGATATGCGGCGCACCCCGGAGCCCACAGCCTGGTCAACACGACGCTGGCCGCCAGGACCCCGACGGTCGCGTTGATCTCCGGCGTCGAGGCCCGCATCGAGATCCCCGGCGCCTTCTACGCTCCTCAGCAGATCCGGGTGATCTCCAGAGACGGCTCGGTCGAAGAGTCGGCCCCACCCGTCATCGCCGGCCATCTCGGGCTCTGCCACGAGGCGGCCCACTTTTCCAGGATGATCGCCGACGGCCGCACCGAGTCGGAGCTGCTGCCCTGGTCGGAGACACTGGCGGTGATGGAGACGATGGACGAGTTGCGTCGACAGGTCGGGGCACTGCTTCCGGGCGAGACGCTCTGACCAGACCCGCGTCGACCAAGGGCGAGCTCCCCCCTGCCTCAGACCCGGCCCAGTCCCAGAATCCGTCCCAGACCCGTGCACAAATCTCTCTATACGTCGAGGCCGCCCCATATACCGACCGCCTCCACACATACAGAGATCTATGCACAGCCTCGACGGCCAGACGGCCAGACCGAGCACCCGCGGCCCGGCAGCGAGCCTTTGAACTGCCTTCCCCGTCACCAGGGATATCCCTCGTCACCAGCGATCTTCACCCGATACCAGCGCAGTGTCTCGTCACCAGCAGTATTTCGCTGGTGACGAGCGTTATCGCAGGTGACGGCGTCAGAACGCAGGTAAGCGCGACACATCACTGGTAAGCGCGCGATTCCACTGGTAGCGCGCCAACGGTCGGGGTCAGGGACTCTCGGTGCCGAGCGCCGCGCCGAGTTCGTCTGCGATCATCGTGACGCGCATCATCGTCTCGACGACCTCGTTTCCTCCGAGGCTCGACAAGGGCAACGCGTTGGTCACCACGACGTACTCATCCTCGACGATGAGCCCGCCGACCACCTTCTGGGCCAGCTTCTCACCGGCAGTCCAGAGGTCGATCTCGGTCAACTCCCCGATCGGCGACTTGAATTTGACCCAATCCGTCTCATCGTTTGACGCATGTTCTATCAGCACCGTTTGCGCGCGCCGGCTCGGCAGCTCGAACACCAACTGCAGATGCCGCTCGTCGAGGTCGCGCACACTCCAGTTGCTGTGCATGAACTCCCTGAGTTCCTCCCAGCTGGCCATGTGCCTCCCCCTCCTCGGACACCCCAATGGTCTCAGGAGCCCAGCCGCCCCGTCCACCGATCGACGTGTCAGCGCGACGCCGCCCGTGCCCGACGGACCGCCTTCGCGACCTCCTCGACCCCGAGCACCACCAGACCAGCCAAGACCGCCATGCCCCAGTGGATGGGGTCAAGGGAAGTCGTACCGAAGGCGGATTGCAGGAACGGCACCTCGACGACCAGGACCTGCCCGAGGGTGACCACGGCGAAGGAGCCCCAGAGCCACTTGTTGGTGAACAGATGGTCGAAAGCGCTTCCCATGTCGGAGCGACTATTGAGCGCGTTGAACAGCTGCATGAACACCAGGGCCGTGAACACCGTGGTGCGCGCGACGTCGAACTCCAGCCCTGCGGGGGCCAGGTACTCAAGGCCTCCGAGCAGCCCCCCTGGCAGGCACAGGTCATAGAGGACCAGGCTGATGACGCCCATCACCACGCCGATGAAGATGATCCGCGACCACATGTGGGCATCGATGATGCGTTCGTCATAGCCGCGCGGCTTGCGCGCCATCACGTCGTCGATCTGCGGATCGACGCCCATGGCCAGCGCCGGGCCGGAGTCCGTCACGAGGTTGATCCACAGGATCTGCGTAGCCAGCAGCGGGACGACGGTCGCGCCCGGGTTGCCGGGGTCGGCCAGCCCGATCACGCCGCCCAACACGACGCCGAGGAACACCGTCGCAACCTCACCCATGTTCGAGCTGAGGAGGTAGCGGATGAACTTCTTGATGTTGTCGTAGATCACCCGACCTTGGCGGACGGCCTCCACGATCGTGGAGTAGTTGTCGTCGCCGAGGATCATCTCCCCGGCCTCCTTGGTCACCTCGGTGCCGGTGATGCCCATCGCGATGCCGATGTCGGCCGACTTCAGCGCCGGGGCGTCGTTGACGCCATCGCCGGTCATCGCGACAATCAGGCGCTGCTCCTGCAGCGCGTCCACGATCCGGAGCTTGTGCTCCGGCGACACCCTTGCGTAGACCGACGTCGTCAGCACGACCTCACGCCAACCGTCGTCGTCCAGTTCGTCGAGCTCCCGCCCGGTGACGGCGCGCGGGGCCTCGTCACCCTCCACGATTCCAAGGTCGGCCGCGATCCGTGACGCCGTGACCGGATGATCACCCGTGATCATCACGGTTCGGATCCCGGCTCGGTGCGCTTCACTGATCGCTTGGGCCGCCTCTTCACGAGGCGGGTCGATGATGCCCACGAAGCCTGCCCACACCAGGTCACGCTCTGAGCCCTCGTCGAACCCACCCTCGGCGTCGGACGGCGTAGCGTCGCGCCAGGCGACCCCGAGGGTACGGTTACCACGCTCATTCAGCTCCTCGACCGTGGCGAGGATGTCGGCACGTCGTTGCTCGGAAAGCGGGCGGGTCGCGCCTCCGACCTGCTCCGCGACGCAACGCTCAAGAAGGACGTCGGGCGCCCCCTTGGCGAGGACTCGTGAGACGCCGAGAGAGTGGCTGTGCCCCAGAACCGACATGAGTTTGCGATCCGAGTCGAACGGGGCCTCCCCTTGTCGTTGGAATCCCTCGACCCTCTCACTGATTCCCTCAAGCTTGCGCCCGCCGACGAGGAACGCAGCCTCGGTCGGATCGCCCTGGATCTGCCAGTGCCCATCGACCTGTTCCAGTTGGGCGTTGTTGGCGACCGATCCGGTGGCGAGCACGCGCTGCACCTCAGCCAGAACGTCGTCCTCGTTTCTGCCCGTCAACCTCACTTCTCCGACGGGCTCGTAGCCCGTACCAGATAGCGACACGCGACCAGACGCCGTCACCACCTCACACAGCATCATCTCGTTCCGAGTGAGGGTGCCCGTCTTATCGGAGCAGATCACGCTGACCGAGCCGAGCGTCTCAACCGAATGCAGGTCTTTCATGACGGCGTTCCGCTTCGCGAGCAGTTGCACTCCGATCGCCAGCACCAGCGAGAGGATGGCGGGCAGGCCTTCCGGCACCGCCGCCACCGCGAGCGAGACCCCCATCAGGAGGATGTCGACCAGTTCCGAGGCCGAGTCGACGCCGTTGATCAGCGCCAGGGCAGCCATGACTACCACGGCGATGACGATGACCAGCAGGCCCAGCATCTTGGAGACCTTGGCGATCTCCTTCTGCAGTGGCGACTGCTCGTCCTCGGTCTCATCCAGCAGTGTCGCGATGCGGCCCATCTCGGTCTGCATCCCGGTGCCGGTGACCACCGCACGTCCGACCCCGCGGGCCACCGCGGTCCCCTTGTAGACCATGTTCAGCCTGTCGCCGAGCGACACCGGCCCCGGCAATACAGCAGCGTGCTTGGTGACCGCCTCGGATTCCCCGGTCAGTGAGGCTTCCTGGATCTTGAGCGACGACGAACTCAGCAGGCGCGCGTCCGCACCCACCGCATCACCCTCCGCGAGGACGAGGATGTCCCCTGGCACGATCTCGGACGACTCGACGTCGGTGAGTTTGCCGCCACGCAGCACCGTCGAGTGCGCCGCCGTCATGTCAGAGAGTGCCGCGACGGCGTCCTGCGCCTTGTTCTCCTGCACGAACCCGATCACCGCGTTCGCGATCACTATCGCCGCGATGACGATGGCGTCGACCGGGACTCCTCCGGCCCCCTCCGCGAACCAGGCAACCATCGAGATCACGATCGCCACCAGCAGCAGATACACCAACGGGTCGCCGAACTGCCTCAGGAACCGCTTCCATGCGGGGTCACGCCCGGTCGACACCAGTTCGTTTGGACCGTACCGCCCAAGCCGGTTGGACGCCTCCTCGGGGCTGAGGCCCGCCTCGACGTCGACCTCTAGTCGCTCGGCGACCTGACCGGCCTCCACAAGCGTGGGGTCGGAATGAGTTGCTGCCTTCGAAGACGGCTCAGCCATGTCGGCACCCCTTGTCTCGCGCATCCCGGTGAAACAGGGCCGGAGCGGCCCAGGCTCAGGATATGGTTTGATTCTACCAACCAGTCGGCTCCTGGAAAGGGGGACTTGATGAGCGAGGACGCCATCCCGGCCGTGGATCGATTGCGAGCCGTGCTCGTCGACATCAGCCGGTTGACGACCCGCAACCAGTTTCTCCGCAGCCTCCACGGCTACGGCCAGAGGCTGACACCCACTGACAGCTGGCTCCTGCGGCACCTGATCGTTGAGGGCCCCGCCCGGATCTCGCACCTAGCGCAGTGGCAGGCGGTCGACAAGTCCACCATGACGTCCCAGGTCCGAAGGCTCGAAGAGATCGGCCTCGTGTCCCGCAACGCCGACCCGAACGACGGTCGGGTCGCCATCATCAGCGTCACACCGGCAGGACGCAAGGCCCACACCGACGCCGTCGAACATGCCAGGCGACTCTTCTCGGAGATCATCTCCGACTGGCCGGAGGAGGAGCAGAACGTCCTGGTGACCTCGCTCGAAAGACTGGCCGGGTCGATCGAAGCTCACCTGTCAGATTCAGGGCACGAGTCCCCTATCTGAGGAAGAGCGCCCTGAGCCGCCGGGTCGCCAGGGTCACGCCCAGCAGGATCATCACCGCGAAGTACGTGACGTGCCCGAACAGGCCGGGTGTGACGAAGCCCGTGGTGAGTTGACGGATCAGGTCGACGGCGTGCCAGAGCGGCAGCGCCTTGATCACCCACTGCACCACCTCTGGGTAGACCTCGATTGGAAAGAACGTCGCCGACAGCAGGAACATCGGCAGCATCACGAAGAAAACCACGTCGAGGTGTTGAAAGCTCTTCATGTAGCTGGTGGCGGCGAGACCCACCGAGGCGAACCCGAAAGCGATCAGGAGCGCGGCGGGAACCGCAAGTAGCGCCGTCCATGACAGGTTCAGCCCTAGCAGCGTCGTCACCGCCATGAACCCGCCGGCATACAACAGCCCCCGGAAGAGGGCGAGGAGGATCTCGCCGAGGGCGACGTCCAGGGGGCCGAGCGACGTCGACAGCATCTGGTCGTAGATCTTCCCGTAGCGCATCCGGAAGAAGACGTTGGTCGTCGAGTCGTACAGCGCGCCGTTCATGGCCGACACGGCCATCAGGGCGGGGGCGATGTAGGCCGCGTAGGCGATGTCGTGCCCGTTGAACTGGACGGTGCCGATGAGTGCCCCGAGCCCCAGCCCCATGGACAGCAGGTAGAAGACCGGCTCGAAGAAGCCGGACAGCACCACCAGATAGTTGTTTCGGGCCACGACCTTCAGCCCCCGTGCCAGTACCGCACGGGTGTTGCCTGCATAGATGCCTCGAAGCGGGCCGCGGATGCGCGGCGGCGGGGCTTGGATTCCGGTGCTCAATCGTCAAGCCTCGCCCGGAAGGTGCGCATTGACAGCATTGCGGTCGCCAGGGCAAGCACCGAGAGGAAACCGATGTGCAGCACGCCCTCCCAGGCCCCCATGGGCGCCCCGTAGAGGGCGGTACGGCCCAGTTCGGCCGCGTGCCACAGCGGTGAGAACCAACCGATGGGTTGCAGGTAACCCGGCAGGGTGTCGAGCGGGAAGTAGGTGCCGGAGAACAGTGTGAGGGGGACGATGACGAACCGTTCCACGAATGACAACTGGCCGCGTTCGTCCCTCTGGGTCGCCACCCAGGCCATGACGGCGAACCCGACGGCCAGGGAGAGCAGCGTTCCGAGCGGAAGGAGCAGCAGCACCCGCAGCGGTTCCCCGATCCGGAAGGTCCAGAGCGCGGCCATGTAGAAAAACACCATCGGCAGTACACGAAGCAGGACGGAGACCTGGAATCCGACCGCCATCTGGGCCGGGCTCATGGGCGTGAGCCGCATCGCGGTGAACGTGTTGGCCCACTTGAACCCGCCAAACACACCGTAGGTGTTCTCCTGCGCGGCCACCTGCATCGCGGTGGCCATCACGAGCGCGGGGGCGAGGAAGGTCAGGTAAGGCACGCCCTCGATGCCCTGGCCCCCGTCCACCAGGACCCCCAGCCCGACGCCCATCCCGAGCAGGTAGATGAACGGCGACCCGATCCCGGTGAGGAGCATGGTGGTCCAGTAGCTGCGAAGCAGCAGGGCGCGATGCTCGACGACCCCCCACCACCCCCACCGGCGCACCTTCCCGATGTCGGTGTGGGTGGAGGTGTCGAAGCGGATGTCGGCGCTCATTCGATGAGGCTCCGGCCCGTGAGACGCAGAAACACGTCCTCAAGGGATGAGCGCCGCACCAGCGACGCAACCGGGTCGAGGCCGAGATCCAGCACTCGCTGCAACGCCTGTTCGCCGTCGGCGGCGTAGATCAGGACCCGGTCTGCGAGCGCCTCCAGCCGCTCCCCGACACCTTGGAGGCTGGAGGCGACCGCCTCGTTGCGCCCAGCGCCGAAGCGCACCTCCAGCACCTCGCGGGTCGAGTAGGCCCGGATCAGGCTGGACGGGGACCCCTCGGCGACGATCCTGCCGTTGTCCACGACGACGAGCCTGTCACACAGTTGCTCGGCCTCATCCATGAAGTGCGTGGTGACAACCAGCGTCGTGCCCTGTTCCTTGAGCCTGAACAGGCGGTCCCAGAGGATGTGCCTGGCCTGCGGGTCGAGGCCGGTGGTCGGCTCGTCGAGCAGCATCACCTTGGGGTTGTTGATGAGCCCCCTTGCGATGGTCAGCCTGCGTTTCATGCCTCCCGAGAGCCCGTCGACACGGGCCGTCCGCTTCTCCCTCAGTTGGGCGAAGTCGAGGAGTTGCTCGGCACGCTCCTTGACGTAGGCACGCGGCAGCGCGAAGTATCTGCCGTAGACGACGAGGTTGTCGATGACCCGCAACTCCTCATCGAGCAGGTCACCCTGAGGCACAATGCCGAGTTGCGCCCGGATTTCGGGGCCGTGGCTGTTGGTGTCCATCCCGAGGACGGTGAGGGTGCCGGAGGTGCGGGTGGAGGTGGCAGCGATCATCCGCATGGTCGTCGACTTTCCCGCCCCGTTGGGACCGAGGAAACCGAACGACTCGCCTGCCTCGATGTCGAAGTCGATGCCATCGACCGCCACGAGGTCGCCGTAGCGTTTCGTGAGGCTGCGCGCAGAGATTACCGGGGCCACCATTCTGGTCACCCTACCGGGAGCATCCGACACTTCGACCACCCTCAGTTCCACCGACCTCCCGGCGCACCTCGTCAAGGGCAGACGGCGCCCGAGGACCTATCCCGGGGTCAGTCAGGCCCATCCGCGAAGGCCTTCGCCAGCGCGATCATGCGGCCTGCAAAGTCGCCGGAGGCCGGTGCGTAGTCGGCGGCCCATACGGCATTGAGGACGAGCCTGACGAACGTCCATGCATACACCCGGTCACGATCCAGCCCCGCCACGTCCGCGACGATGTCGGCACGCAGCTGGACGTGGCGTCGCAGCGACGTCGCCCGCGCCGCCGCGCCCGGCCGGTTCCAGACGATGGGGGCAACGGCGTAGGCCCACTCCCCTCCGACCGGCTTCGGGTCGATCGCCAGCCAGTCGGCGCGGTCAGCGGCTAGGACGTTGCCGTCGTGGAGGTCCTCATGGACCAGACGCGGTGACGGCGCCCCTGCCAGCAGGTCGTCGAGGGTCGCTCGGGCCTGCCCGGTGAGCCTCCTGGGGAGGAAGGCCGATGTGGCCGAGAGTTGCTCACGCCAGCGGGGAGCCTTCGAGGATACGGGGGCGACCGGGGCTGGGCATGGCCGGTCGAGTTCACCGAACAGTCCGCCGACGATCTCACAGGCCTCGAGGATCGGGACCTCCCTGAGGGTCCGATCACCGTCGAGGCGTTCAAGGAGCAGCACGAATTCGGCGGGATGCGCCGCGAGCAACGTGACTGCGCCCCGGCCGCCCCAGGCTCGGAGCGCGATGTGTTCGAGGCCCGCCTCGGCATGGGGCCAGGTCAGCTTCAGGGCCGCGCGCGAGCCATCTGTCGCCGTCACGGGCAGCACCATGGCGCACTCCCCATGCCAGGCCGCGCCATCGGGGTGCAACTCCCACCTGTCGAGGTGCTCGGTGATCAGTTGCGGAAGCCTGGCCACCCAATGCTCACCGGCTTCTCCCCCGGGCTCGTCGGGGAGTCGTCCGCCGAGCAACGCGTGGAACGAGGCCGGCACGAGGCTGGTCAGATGACCCGCTCCGGCTCGAACATCGCACGACGGCCTTCGAAGGCTCGGCCCAGGGTGACCTGGTCGGCATACTCGATATCGCCACCGACCGGGAGCCCGCTGGCTGGCCGCGTGACCCTCACCCCGAAGTCACGCAACATCCGGCTGAGGTACGCTGCGGTCGCCTCGCCCTGCGTGTCGGGGTCCGTGGCGAGGATCACCTCCTGCACCTCACCGTCGGCCAGGCGCTGGAAGAGCTCACGGGAGTGCAGATCGGCAGGGCCGCGCCCGTCGATCGGCGAGATCGACCCGCCCAGCACGTGGTAGAGCCCCCGGAACTCGTTGGTCCGTTCGATCGCGACGACGTCCTTGGACTCCTCGACGACACACAGCAGGCTGCGGTCGCGGCGAGGGTCGCGGCAGACCCGGCACCGTTCCTCGGATGAGATGTTGAAGCAGACCTCGCAGAATCTGCAGGACTCCTTGACGCGTCGAAGCGTATCGGCGAGCGCGAAAACGTCCTCCTCGGGTGCGTCGAGGAGATGGAACGCGATCCGCGAAGCGCCGCGCGGCCCGATCCCGGGGAGGCGGCTGAGTTCGTCGATCAGGTCCTGGATGGGGCCTTCATACACGGCTGGTTCAGCCTCACATCCCCGGCATGCCGGGGAGCTGTGGGAGATCGGGCATGGCGGCGGCCATGGCGCCGTCCGCTTCCGACTTGGCCGCACGGAATGCGGCGATGATCAGGGCCGACAGCGTGTCGGGGTCTTCCGGATCCCAGGCCTCGGGCGAGATGCCGACGTGCTGCAGCTCGCCGCGACCGTTGATCCGCACGCTGACCAGGTCGCCACCTGCCGACGCTTCGAACTCCTTGCTCTCAAGCTCCCGTTGGGCGCGTTCGACGTCCTCCTGCAGCTTCTGCGCCTGCTGCATGAGCGAGTTCAGATCGAAATCACCAAACATCTCTTCTCCTGTTTCGTCTGGGTACAAGCATATGAGCTCAGCGTTCCTCCGCCTCACGCACCGAGATGAGCTCGGCGGCGAAGGTGTTGCTGAGTAGCTCCTCAGCGTTATGGGTGGCGTCCAGCACCTCGTCGTCGGCCGACACTTCGGGCTCGGTCGGTGGTGGTACCGGCGGAGCAGGTTCGGGGCGCGGTTCGGGTCTTTCCACCGTGGCTGCCGGGGTGCCGGATGGTCGCTGCGCCCGAGGGGCAGGCTCGTCGGGGGTGTCGCCTGAGACGACGGGGTTGATCCGCAACTCGACACCGATCACCTCGATGAGCGAGTCGGCCAGAATATCGACGCTGCCACCCTGCCCGAAGTTCTCACGAGGGCCCGGGCCCGAGAACCCGAGCGTGAGGGCGCCGTCGGCGACATCGACAACCTGGGCGTGCTGGCTGAGCAGCATGTGGGTGAACCGGCGGCGGCGTTTCACCTCGTCAAGGACGTTGGGCCAGACGCGCCGCAACTCGGCCGCGGTGAGTTGGCCTGAAGGCGCTGAGGGCCGCGTGCCGTGTTGAGCCGACGGTGCGACGGCAGGCTCGGGCATCTCCTGCCCCCTCCCAACAGGTGGTGCCCCCGCGGGGCGCTGCCGTGGTGCCTGACCTGGGGCGCGCTGTTCCTGGACGGCCTCCCGGGGCGCCTCAGGAGCCGGAGGTTGCTGGCGCGATTCAGGCGCGGCAGGTTCCCGCCTCGGTGCGGCCGCCGTGGGTGGCGGGGGGCTTGAGTGCTCGGCCTTTCCGGCGGGCTTGGCTTGCGTGGGTGCTGCCGCAATGTCGGGCCACTGGGACGCGGGGGCCGGTTGGCCGTCACCCATCATCCCGACCCGTCGCTCGAGCCGATCCATTCGGGCATGCAGGCCGCGCTCGTCGGTATCCGCTCCAGGCAGCAGGACCCTCGAACACATCAACTCGAGATGGAGTCGGGGTGCGGTTGTGCCGCGCATCTCCGTCAGCCCGGTCGCGATGACCTCGGCGGCGCGGGTCAGTTCCCCGGCACCCATGCCCGCAACCTGGGTCTGGAGGCGCTGTGCCTGGTCGGCGGCGATGTCCAGGATGCCGTTGGTGGCAGCCTCGGGGACCGCGGCGAGGATCACCAGGTCTCGGAGTCGACGAAGCAGGTCCTCGGCGAACCGACGCGGATCCTGACCGACCTCGATCACCTTGTCGACCGAGCGGAACACGCCGGCGGCATCCCCTGCGGCGAACGCATCCATGATCTCGTCCAGCAGTGCGTCTGGGGTGTATCCGAGCAGGGCGGCCGCCTGTCCGTGGCTGACCCCGTCTTCTCCGGCGCCGCCGAGGAGTTGGTCGAGCACCGAGAGCGAGTCGCGCACCGAACCGGCCCCTGCCCTCACCACGAGCGGAATCGCGGAGTGTTCGACGACGACGCCCTCCACCTCACAGAGGTGCTCAAGATAGTCGCCGAGCACCTTCGGCGGCACCAGCCTGAACGGGTAGTGGTGCGTGCGGGACCGGATGGTGCCGATCACCTTCTCCGGCTCGGTGGTGGCGAAGATGAACTTGGTGTGCGGCGGCGGCTCTTCCACCAGCTTCAGCAGGGCGTTGAAGCCCTGCGGGGTGACCATGTGGGCCTCATCGATGATGTAGATCTTGTAGCGGCTGGCGACCGGTGCGAAGTATGCACGCTCGCGCAGGTCGCGGGCGTCGTCGACACCACCGTGTGACGCTGCGTCGATCTCGATCACATCGATCGAGCCCGGCCCCCCACGGGCGAGGTCGAGGCAGGACTGGCACACGCCGCACGGCTTCGGGGTGGGGCCCTGTTCACAGTTCAGGCAGCGGGCCAGGATGCGGGCGGACGTCGTCTTGCCGCACCCCCTAGGGCCGGAGAACAGGTAGGCGTGGTTGACCCGGTTGTTGGTCAGCGCGCGCTGCAAGGGCACCGTCACATGGTCTTGCCCGATGACCTCGGCGAAGGTGTCTGGCCGGTACCTGCGATATAGCGCCAGGGGGGCCTCCGGGGCCCGCGCCGGGGCCGCAGCCGCACTTCGGGCGCTTGGCGCCGTCACGGGTTCGGGCTCTGTCGGCTCATCATCTGCAAACAGCCCTGGGCCTGTCTGTTCGGGGGCGTAGAGCCCTGGCCCCGTCTGCTCGGGGGCGACGGGCTCAGGCTCGTCGAAGAGCCCCGGCCCTTCCATGGGCTGAAAGTCGGGGAGTTCGGCCGAACCGTAGCCCTCATCGAGCGCGCCGTACTCGTCCTCGTCGTAGTCTTCGTCCACCCGTTGATCCTATTTCAGCTCGCAGACAATTCACGAGGAGAAGATAAAGGGCCCCTCGCGCACCCGGAAGAGCTCACTTACCCTTGCTGCCTTCCGACCCTGGGGGAGTTGGGCGAGATACCGCCGCGCGAGGAACCTGTGGAGAGTCTAGCCCATGATGAAAGCAACTGCAGATCCGCCATCGGCACGGCGCATCGGCGCCGACCTGCGCCGGTTGGACCGCACGGTTTGACGCTCGGGCCGCACCTCGGGGCAACCGGATGCAACCGTAGAGCCTTGAAGGGACGTATACAGAGATGAAGGGCCCCAGTTGCCGGGGATTAGTTCCGAGCCGATCCGCGGCTTACGATGGCCACGCACATTCAGGGAGGATTCACCACCATGCGCAAGAAGGTTATTGCCGTTGTCGCAGCGGCCCTGGCCATGACACTGGGCGCCCCGCTCGCACAGGCGGACACCCCGTCACCGTCACCTACGACAACACCGACCGTCAACTCGTCACCGTCCGCGACCGCTCCGGCCCCTAGCACCGCCGCTCCGGCCCCCAGCGTCGCGGCCACCCGGCCCGCGACGCCGACCCCGAGCGCGACGGCCACCCGGACCGCGGCGAAGCCGATCGTCGCTCAGCCCGCAGCCCCGCTCCCGCCGTCGGAGGCTCTGTACGTGACCCCCGGGTACCACCTCGTCAACGGCCGGTACTGGTTCACGCAGTGCGAGATGTACTCTTCGACGACGGTGCGCTGCCGCACCAGCATCTACGCGTCGAGGGTCTTCCTCTCGAATGGGCAGTGGTACACGCAGAACGCCTGGGTACACAACAACCTCACCTATCTGCCGTCTCCCAGGTCCGTGTGGACCACCAACCCGCTGGCCACGCCCAACCACACGTGGACCGCCGCCGACGGCCGCAAATGGCGCACCGAGTGCGACACCCAGGCCACGGGTAAGGGCGCGTGCCGCAACTACAACGTCGCGACCGTCGCTTCGCTGAACAACGGCAAGGTCACCCAGGTGACGAAGGAGATCTTCAACGGGATCGTCCGCTTCGAGACGGCTTCGGTGCCGTGGGTGAAGAAGATCCCCGCAACCGCTCCGATGCCCGCTGGCGTCCCTTCCGCGACCACCCCCAAGCCGATCATCACCAACCCGTCCACCCAGAGCGGCTTCCGGCTCGATGCGCGCTGCATGACGGGCCGCGCGTTCTGCATCTCGAAGAACCAGCGCAAGATGGCATGGGTCGTCAACGGCAAGATCGACACGGTGCTGGACGTGCGCTTCGGCTCTGAGCTGACGCCCACCCGCAACGGCTCGTTCCAGGTCAACTGGAAGTCCCGCAACCACGTCTCCAGCCTGTACCACACGGCCATGCCGTACGCGATGTTCTTCAGCGGCGGCCAGGCCATCCACTACTCGGCCGACTTCGCCGCCCGCGGCTACAACGGTGCGTCGCACGGCTGCGTCAACGTCCGCAACAAGGCGGCGCTGGCCCGCCTGTTCGACCTGGCCCGCGTCGGCGACAAGGTGATCGTCTACAACTGACCGACCCGGCTTCACCCGAACCGGAAGGGGCGCGTCCGTGAGGGCGCGCCCCTTCTGCGTCTGCGATTTTGGGTCGACGCCCGCACTCCGGTAAGGTTCCCGACGGAGGATTCGCCTAGAGGCCTATGGCGCTCGCTTGGAAAGCGGGTTGGGTTTACGCCCTCACGAGTTCGAATCTCGTATCCTCCGCCACCACGATTCCCGCTCTGACTAGGGCGGGAATCCTCGTTTTCGGGACTGTTGGCGCCCTGGAGCACGATTCGTGCCCCGAGTGTGCCCCGAGTTTTCGTGGCATGTTCTCCCCGCGCGCTTGAGGGCGCCTTGGCAGGGCTGCCCTGGATCCGGGTGACGTGGGGTCACACCGCTCCGCCGCCGCCGGCACGAGCGCCGCGCACCATGAGGTGCGCGGCGCCGAAGAGGACGATCAGTGGGCTTCCTACCAGGTGCGTTGATTGCGCGCACGGGCCCGTCGGTCAGTGAGGTCATCGCCCGTGGGGATGGGCCGGAACAGCCTGTCGAGATCCTCGACGCGAACTCGGATGAGCCTCACGCCGAACCTTGACGCCCGGAGCTTCCCTGAGGCGATGCGTCGCCGCAGCGTGTCGACACTCACGCCGTACACGGCGGCCGCTTGCTGCAATGACAGCCATTCGGGCACGGGTTGACCCCAGGTGGGCGAGATGGGGAGCGACATGGCGAGTTTCCTCTCGGTGTCGGGATGGAAGGTCGGGTTGGTGCGTGACCGTCGGATGGCGACTCGTCAGAGAGACAAGGCGGGCGCTGGGACGGCGCGACTTGGAGGTGACACCTGCGGGGGTGACTCGGCGACGGCAGGCGCGACTTCCCATCTGGTCGGGTCGACTTGGGTTCGAACCTCCGACTCCAGGGCGTCGAGCGCTCCGTCGGTGATGGTGGGCGCCGGCTGCGTGGCTTGGAGGATGAGGTCGGCCGCGCCAATGACTCGCTGGCCTGTGCTGCGGAGGATCTCGGCGAGGTCGCGCTGCTCGGTCACCGCGTTGAGGGCCCAGCCGGCGACGTAGTTGAAGGTGTACTGGCTGGAGTCGAGGCCGTGGGCGTTGGTCACCATATATGCGACGGATTCGGCTTCCACTTCGAGGATTCCACGGCAGTCGCGGCTGCCTTGGCCCTGGTGAAGGAGCACGTGACCGGCCTCGTGGACGAGGGTCTTGACGGCCTGAGCGTCGTCGACGTCATCGCGGACCATGACGAGCCCCCGGCCGAGGTCGGTGTAGCCGTTCGGCCCACCGAGGTCCGCGCCGCGACGTACCTCGAATCCCCGTTCTCCGAGGAGACCTTGGAGGCGATCCCATAGTCCGCTAGGAGCTTGGCCGGTCAGGAGGGTCGCCTCACCGATCTTGGGGTCAGGTAGAGGAGGACCGTCCGTCTGGCGGATGTCGAACACCGTGACGGGCTTGGTCGCGACCACGTGGGTCCGGTGCAGGACGTGGTCCTGGTCGTCGCGCACCGGTTGGCCGGCGTCGTCGAGGCGGGGTTCACGGCGCGTGATCGGGGCGAGGACCTTGATGCCGGTCTCGCCGCGGCGCACCTGGCGCCCCATGGCTTTGAACGCCTGGTAGCCGGCCACGTGGGTGGCCTGGGGGTCCTGAAGCATGATCAGAAGGGAGTTCCCGAAGGAGTAGCGGTGGAACTGGCTGGAGAACTTTAGCCACGCCTGCCACGCCTGCGGGTCGTTGAGCGCCAGGATGCCGTCGCAGAGCTGGGAATGGAGCTTGTCCAGCGTCGCCTGCCGGGCTTCCGCAGCCGCGGCTCGATCTGCATCGCTGACAGGCCTGCGATAGCCGGTCATGAGTCGAGGCCGTCCCGGAGGGCGGCGACCTGGTCGAGAATCTCCTCGATCGCTTCGCGGCGTGCACCGGCGTCGGCCAACTGCTTGGCCCGGACGAGGAGATCTTCGATGATGAGCGGGACGTCGGGGAGTGAGAGCACGGGTTCGGTCACGGCCGGTACCCCCTGTCAGTGGTCCGTGCGTCGTGCTGCTGCGCAGGTTCCTCGGGGGCCGCGAACGGGACCAGCGCCACGCCCTCCCACTCCCCCATCGCCTTGGGCCTCTCCTGTGGCGGCACGATCCGTCCGTTCGGGTCGCGGACCTGGACGGGGTCGACGTAGAGGTCGAGGTCACCGCCCCGTCCTTCGATGGCGGCCTCGACGAGCAGTGCCCGCGCGCACGCGGTGTTCACCGCCGCCTGATGCGTCGCGCTGAGGCCATCCACTCGCAGTGCGGGAGTCAGGAGCTCGCGGTAGGCCTCGCCTGTCTGGTAGTAGTCGCGGGCCTCGTCGTCGAACGACTCGCCAGAGTCGTCGTAGTGGACGCCGTGGGCGTCGGCCCATTGAAGCCACAACCCGATTCGGATGGCGAGGCGATGGGCGTCGTCGTTCATGTCGGTCTCCTTCGCCGGGCTCGCGAACCTCCCATCCCGCATAACGGGACGCCGCCTCTCTCGGTGGACACAACCCACTTGGTCGCGGTCGATTTGGACGTCCTGTCTCCCCATGGCTGGTCCGCCCGAGAGCGCCGACGGCCTATATGGCTCCGCCACGGGCGGCCGGAACAGGAACTCAGGGTCTCGGACGGGGTCGATGAACAGACACCGGGGCGTGGATGGAAGTACTGGATCGGCAGCCACGGACACTTTACGAGTCGAGGACGCCAGCGGCGTACGATCCTCCACGCAAGGGCCGGGTCGCTACCGTCATCTTCTTGGGGGTGGGCAAGACCGGCACCCCGGCCCTTCATCCTGCTCTACGCCAAGTGTGTCCGGCACCAGGCCCCCGCCCAGAGGAAGCCGACCAAGCCGTTCACCACCACGGTGCCTGCGCATCCGGCGGTCGCGTCCTCACGCACCTACCCCTGACCTGAGCCCGTCTGGCGGGGCCCAGCGCGGCCTCGAGACGCGCTTCACACATGGTCATGCAAGCGCACTCATAATGCCCAGGTGCGGAAGTCGACGTGGTGGGCGAACTCGGTCAACAACTGCCGATCTGCGGACAGTCCCCAAAGTTGACGGGCAGCATGCTCCTGCCACACGATGAGCGGTCCCCTAACCGGGCTGCAGGTGGTGAAGGCTTGCCTCTGATGCTCAGCGTGCTGGTGCACTGCGCCGGGCACGAAGAGTGGCCACGTCACCGGTAGCCGCGAGCTGCTCGGCCATGGGACGACGTTTGGTGTTGGTGTCTTAGCCCGTCGGCGATGCAGTGCTGGATGGCCGCTTCCGCGACGCATGACCCCGCAGCGTCCCTCCCCCGGCCAGCGACGGACGTGAAGCGGCCCCCTATGGGTGCCTGAGCGGGAACGTCTTGAGCGCCCGTAGCGGTCGCCGACGTGGCCGGCACCGCTCAAGACGAGGCGGCGGCAGTCGTCGATGAGGCGAAGCACCAGACCCACCACCTGTTCGACGAGAGGAGCACCGAGCTGCGTTCGCAGGCAGCGGTCGCGCATGCCGGGCTGGCCGAAACCATCCAGGCGCTGTCGGAGCCCCCACACGACCGCTGCGGTGCCGGCGCTCACCATCCGTCGTGCGTTTGCCGACAGCCGGTACGCGATGGAACCAGACACCACACGCGACCCGCCCATCGGAGTTGCGCGATGGCGGCCTCCCAGCGAACCCAACGGCCCTCTGACCAATCTGGGCGAGCGCGCTGCGGCGTGGCTCCGCGATAACCAGCCCGACCATGCGCGCGGGGAAAGCCGCCGGTGCGCGCGCCGAAGCCCGCGTATTTTCTTGGAGCCGGCCGGTAGGGTAGGCGCGTTGGCCGGATTGAACCGCAATGGGTTTGATAGAGACTCGCCCTATTTGATTCCTACCAGCTGTTGATGGTCGGTTTGTGCAGCATAGAACGTGTTCTCGAACTCGGCGGGTGGGATGTCGCCGAGGTATCCGTGAAGGCGTGTGGTGTTGTGCCAATGCACCCATCCGAGGGTCGCGAGCTCGAGGTCCTCGACGCTCTTCCAGGGACCGGATCGGGCGGGACCGCGGACCAGTTCGGTCTTGTAGTAGCCGTTGATGGCTTATGCCGACGTGTGGATTATGCCGACCGTGACCACGTCTGCCCTTGTCGGAACTGGTTGGGTCGGGGGGTTGTCGGCATAATCGCGGCGTGAGAGCCTGCCCTTTTCCGGACGGGAGGGGTGGGTCATGGGTTCTCCGATTCAGCTTGAGGGTTGTTCTGCTGGCCCTCCGGCGGGTGGTTGGCATGCGAGGATCTGGCCGCGTCGGCCTGCCGGTCCTCTTGCAGCCGTGATGGTGGATCTGATCGATTGGCTTGTCGAGCAGGGTTACGCCTCGACCACGCAGCGTAACCATGTCCGCGCGGCGGCACGGCTCGGCTCGT
>NZ_FQZG01000145.1 GCF_900141915.1 Tessaracoccus bendigoensis DSM 12906
TGGTGTCAGTGAGGTGCGCGACGGCGAACCAGCGGCCCACGGTCGAGGGATGCACCCCGAGTTCGCGGGCGATCCGCTTGTTCGACCAGCCCGCCTCCCGCAGCTGACACCCCAGCGCCCGCCGATCCGCCACAACGTCATCGCGACGGGTGAGTTCTGTCTCGCCAGACGGCAGCGCGGGCATCGACTCCGCCGTGCTCTTCGAGAACGAGTCGGCGACGGCAGGTTGCGTGTCGAGGTCGGTGGTGCGGGTGAGGATCACGGTCAGGTGAGTGATCGCCAGCAGCACGACGGGCGGCACCGCGGCGACCGAGGCCGCGAGCATCCTTGGGACGTCTGCGTCTGCGGCGACGACGGCGTGAATGGCGTTCGCCGTCACCGACACGAGCGCGCCGCCGACCAACAGCGCCCACGGATACCAGGCCGAGTGCTGCCCGGCCAGGGCGACGACGGCGACCGTGGCGACGACGATGATGCCGTCCACGATCAGCGGCCACGCCCACGCCTGCCCCGCCCCGATCCCGGAGCGCGCGGCCAGATCGGCCAGCGACGTGAACGACAGCCAGAACGCCCCGGCGGCGATGAACACCGTCCCCGCGACCGCCGTCATGGCGGCCCAGCGCCGTCCTTCCGATTCACGCCTCACAACCCAGCCCTCCCAAGGGCTGGGGACGGTGGGCTCGCCGAGTAGCCGAACCACCGATCCGCGCTCATCCGGCGGCCTGACGTGGCCTCCCATGGAGGCTGGGTGGCGCGGTAGGCCGAGCGCACCGTCGTGGCGATCTCGCGATCGCCCAGACCCGCCGACTGTGCCGCAGCACCCAGCGCATCAAGCGCGCCGGCGGCTGAGACACCGTTCTCGGCGAGGCGGCAGGCGGCCCAGAACAGGCCCCGGTTCCGCTCACCCTCACCCCGCCCGGCGACCCACGCCGCCAGCCGCTTTCCATCCACGGCGACCGAGGTGTCGTTGGCGCGTGGTGGGGTGACGGGGCGCGGGTCGAGGAAGTCCCGCAGCCGTGCAGCGTCCACCGTGCCCACCGAGTGCGCAGCGATGTCGGCGACCTCGTAGCGCTTCAGATGGCCGTCGATGATTCGCCGGGAAGGCGGAGCGATGATGTAGCCGCCGTCGCCCCGGAAATCGACCCCTGCGGTGGCTGCCTGCCACGACCGCTGCTCCCTGCCCGGTGTCGCCGGGAAGTACACGTGCGCGCCACCGGTGGGTGTGCGCACCAGCAGGCCCGCGCCATCGACTAGCCCCGCCTCGGAGGCGCGCTCGAATGCCGCGCGGCCATCGTTTGGGCCGTGGACATCGACATCGACGACGACAACGCCCGATGCCGCTCCCGTCGGGATGCCGGTGTTCGCGTTCGGTGTGCGCGACCACCACGCGGCAACCTGTTCCGGGTCGCTGCTCGCGTCGAGGAACCCACGGCGGGTCAGCGGACGCTTCCCCTCGACGACGCACGGGAACACGGGCACGCCAGCCGCCGCGAGGCTCCGCGCCGCCAGCGCCAGGTTCGGCGAGCGATCCACGCGGATGAGCGCCGCCAGGACATCGAATGGCTCGGGCATCACAGCCCCCGCCCCGCCAGAGCTGGCATCGGCGCACCGCGCGGATGATCGGTCTCCACCGCAGGCGCAGCCGCGCGGGAGGTGCGCGGAGTGGGGGTGTCGCGTTCGAGGCCGGGCGGGGTGCCGTCGCCGACCTGGATTGTGTCGAGCTGGTCGAGGATCGCCAGCGCGGTCTTCCGCACCCGTTCGCCGGTGGCCTGCACCACCTGGGCGGGCTCTTGGCCGTCCACTCGGGCGGCCCAGGTCGAGACGTACGGGATCGTGTACCGGGCGGTGTCCATGCCGTGCGCGGCACCGATCATCAGCGCGACGGACTCGGCTTCGACCTCGCGGATGCCGCGATGCTGACGTGCTTCCTCGTCGTCGGGATCGTGCATCA
>NZ_FQZG01000030.1 GCF_900141915.1 Tessaracoccus bendigoensis DSM 12906
TCCGGACGCGTCACCAGCACTATCGCTCGACACCAACCGTATTCCGTTGGTAACGAGCCCTACCCCTGGTAACCACCAACCAACGCTGGTAACGAGCCGCCTCCCCTGGTGACGGCGGCATCCCGATCGGCGCCTCCGACCCCGAGGCACCGGTAGGCTAACGACCATGGCGAGGCAGCGTTTCCCCAGATTCGTCTACGGAACCGGCTCCGAACCCGATCCGCGGTTCACCATGGCCAACGAACGCACCTTCCTGTCCTGGATCCGCACCTCGCTGGCGTTGCTCGCCGGCGGCGTCGCACTCGAGGTGCTCGGTCTCGGCCTGAACGACGCCCTACGCATGGCCGCTTCCCTGATTCTGATGCTCACCGCCGTCGCCGCGGCACCGTTGGCCTACTACGGCTGGGCACGCAACGAACGTGCGCTTCGCAACAACACCGCCCTGCCATCGTCCCCTCTCGGGATACCGATCACCGTAAGCGTGTCCGTCAGCGCCGTGCTCGTCGCCCTGGCGTTCCTGATGCGATGAGCGGCGCTCCGTTCGACCCGGGGCTGCAACCAGAGCGCACGAGGCTCGCGTGGCAACGCACCGCACTCTCGATCTCCATCGGCGCCCTGGCCTTCTCCCGGATCGAAGCCGACGCCCTCGGCCCATGGAGTTGGGTTTGCGCCGTGGTCGGGGCGGTAGCCGGAATCGTGATCGGGTACTGGTCCCGGGCCCGCTACAACTACACACACCGCACGCTGAAGGCCGGTTCGGCGAAACTCGCGGACGGGCTGCTCCCGCTCGTGGTAGCGCTCGTGGTGTTCGGTGCTGGGATCGTCGCCGTCATGGCCGCACTTGCTGGCAACGCCGCCACCTGAACAGCAGCGAACCACCGCAACGCGAAGGAGCGACCCACCCTCACGGGTGGGCCGCTCCTCACAACACGACCTGTCTTACTCTGTGCCGGCCGCCTGCTCAAGGACCGCGTCGTCGACCTTTGCCACCCCGGTGAACCGGAAGGGCAACTCCGAGCCCGGCTCAGCGACGTCGACCTGGACGATCTGCCCGGCAGACAATTCCCCGAACAGGATCTTCTCGGCCAGGATGTCCTCGACGTCGCGCTGAAGGGCGCGGCGCAGAGGCCGGGCTCCCAACACCGGATCGAACCCACGCTTGGCGATGAGCGTCTTGGCTGCGGGCGTGAGCTCGATGCCCATGTCCTTGTCCTTCAGCCGCTGTTCGATCTGCGCGACCATGAGGTCGACGATCTTCTCGATGTCCTCAGGCGTGAGCTGATGGAACACGACGACCTCGTCCACGCGGTTCAGGAACTCGGGACGGAAGTGCTGCTTCAGCTCGTCCGAGACCTTCGCCTTCATCTTCTCGTAGCTCGACTCCGAATCCCCGGCCTTGGCAAAGCCCAGGTTCACGGACTTCGAAATGTCACGGGTACCGAGGTTTGTGGTCATCACGATGACCGTGTTCTTGAAGTCGACGACCCGCCCTTGGGCGTCGGTCAGGCGACCTTCGTCCAGGATCTGGAGCAGCGAGTTGAAGATGTCAGGGTGCGCCTTCTCGATCTCATCAAACAGGACCACCGAGAACGGCTTGCGGCGCACCTTTTCGGTGAGCTGGCCACCCTCCTCATAACCGACGTATCCCGGAGGCGATCCGAACATCCGGGACGCGGTGTGCTTCTCGGAGTATTCGCTCATGTCGAGCGTGATCAAGGCGCTCTCGTCACCGAACAGGAACTCGGTGAGCGCCTTGGTCAGCTCGGTCTTCCCGACCCCCGATGGGCCCGCAAAGATGAACGACCCACTTGGCCGCTTCGGATCCTTCAGTCCTGCACGGGTACGGCGGATCGAGCGGGACAACGCCTTGACGGCATCTGCCTGCCCGATGTAGCGCTTGCCGAGTTCCTGCTCCATGCGGAGCAACCGCTGCGACTCTTCCTCGGTGAGTTTGAACACCGGAATGCCCGTTGAACCGGAGAGCACAACCGCGATCTCCTCTTCACCCACCACGGCCGGAATATCGGAGTCGCCCTGCTTCCAGGCCTCTTCCCTCTCGGCCCGCTGCGCGCGAAGCTTCTGCTCCTCGTCACGCAGCCGCGCCGCTCGCTCGAAGTCCTGGGCATCGATCGCCGCGTCCTTCTCCAGCTTGTTCGCGGCGATCGCCTCGTCGAACTCGCGTAGATCGGGCGGAGCGGTCATCCGTTGGATCCTGAGCCGCGCGCCCGCTTCGTCGATCAGGTCGATAGCCTTGTCGGGCAGGAAACGATCCTGGATGTAGCGGTCGGCCATGGTCGCCGCAGCCACCAGCGCCTCGTCGGTGATGGTGATGCGGTGGTGAGCCTCGTAGCGGTCTCGGAGCCCCTTCAGGATGTCGACGGTGAGCGCGACGGACGGCTCGGCCACCTGAATCGGCTGGAAGCGTCGCTCAAGGGCGGCGTCCTTCTCGATGTGCTTGCGGTACTCGTCGAGCGTCGTCGCGCCGATGGTCTGAAGCTCACCGCGCGCCAGCATTGGCTTGAGGATGCTGGCGGCGTCGATGGCGCCTTCGGCGGCACCCGCACCCACCAGGGTATGGATCTCGTCGATGAACAACATGATGTCGCCGCGCGTCTTGATCTCCTTGAGGACCTTCTTCAGGCGCTCCTCGAAGTCGCCACGGTAACGCGAGCCGGCCACGAGCGCCCCGAGATCCAGTGTGTAGATCTGCTTGTCGCGCAGGGTCTCCGGCACATCACCACGGACGATGGCCTGCGAGAGGCCCTCGACGACTGCGGTCTTTCCCACACCAGGCTCCCCGATCAGCACGGGGTTGTTCTTGGTGCGGCGGCTGAGCACGGTCATCACGCGCTCAATCTCCTTGGTGCGACCGATGACGGGATCCAGCTGGTTGTCGCGCGCCGCCTGCGTCAGGTTGCGCCCGAACTGGTCGAGGATCTGCGAACTCCCCTTCTCGGGGCCTGCTTCGGGTGCGCCGGACATGGTGGCCTCGCGGCCCTGGTAGCCAGTGATCAGTTGAAGCACGGTGCTGCGAACCCGGCCGAGGTCGGCGCCGAGCTTGATCAGCACCTGAGCCGCCACACCTTCGCCCTCGCGAATGAGACCGAGCAGGATGTGCTCGGTACCGATGTAGTTGTGGTTCATCTGCAGCGCCTCGCGCAACGAAAGTTCGAGGACCTTCTTCGCCCGGGGCGTGAACGGGATGTGTCCCGTCGGAACCTGCTGCCCCTGGCCGATGATCTCCTCGACCTGTTGACGCACGGCCTCCAACTCGATACCGAGTGACTCCAGTGCCTTGGCTGCGACGCCCTCACCCTCGTGGATGAGGCCAAGCAGGATGTGCTCGGTGCCGATGAAGTTGTGGTTGAGCAGCTTCGCCTCGTCCTGAGCCAGGACGATCACGCGCCGCGCGCGGTCGGTGAACCGTTCGAACATAAAAGCTTCCCTCCTGCTGCCTGACGTGTGGACGCGTCCGGCAGATGCATCTCCAAGCTTACTAACGCTCGACGGAGATCCAACGATCCGGGGTTCACCCCCCGCGAACGTGAGTCGTCTCAGTGAGCGGCTTCGTAGGCTGCCAGCACGTCTGCCGGGATGCGGCCCCGGTCGGAAACCTCGTACCCGTTGTCCCTTGCCCAGATGCGGATCTCTGCGGTCCCGCTCCGTCGCCCCTTGGGCGCCGAACCGCGACCCCTCTGCGGCTTTACCTTCTCGCCGTTCTCAATATAGGGCCTGAGCACCTCCTCCAGCCTGGCCGCGTTGTCGTCACTCAGATCGATTGTGTACGCCGTGCCGGAGAGCGCGAACTCAACGGTCTGGGTGGCATCGGACCCGTCTAGGTCATCCTTCAGAAATACTCTGATCTCACGTGCCATGATTTCCTCCTCTTGTCTCATATATGGTTACTCAATGAACCCTACAAGCCAGGTTGGTTCAGACACAAGGGAAGAACACATATGCACAACTTCCGACGGTTTTCGATAGGCGAACTTCCAAGCAGCGGGAGCCAATCGATCTCGTTGGGCCATCGCCATCCGACGAGTACCGGAATCGTCACAGTCGATGTCGCATTCGACGACGACGGCGTGATACGGAACGCCGATGTCACGAACGGCTACGGGCATCGTGGGGCGGAGAAGCTGTTCGAGGTGCGCGACTACAGGTCGATGATCATGCTCGCCGATCGCCACGACTGGCAAGCGGCCGCGAGCGGAGAATTGAGCCTTACCCTTACCGCAGAAAGCGCCATGCGCCTCACCCCCACCCCCCGGGCCTCGATGCTTCGCACGATCCTTGCCGAACTGGCCCGAGTACACAGTCATCTCGCGTTCCTGAGCTATCTCGCAGACGGTGAGGTCACACCGCGACTATGGCACGTGGTCGACGACATCCGGAATCGGGTGCTGGCATGGGCAGGCAACCGCGTCCATCCGATGCTGAACCGCATCGGAGGGCTGGCCAGCGATGTGCCGGACGGCTGGCTGGGGTCCCTCGAAGACCCCCTTGACGATGCTGCGAGGGTGTCGGCGGACCTGCGGGCCTGCCTGGCGCGTGAGACCCGCTTCCGCGGGCTGGCGGTCCTCGATCGGGAGAGGTGCCTCGGGTACGGGCTCTCCGGACCGGTAGGCAGGGCTGCCGGCCTGGACCTGGACCGCAGGGCCACCGGATACCTGGCCTACGCAGAGCTCTTCCGCCCCGCCGAGGTGCGCTTGGCAGGCGATGCACAGGCACGCTTCGAGGTTCTGATCGACGAGGTGGGCACATCCATCGACATGATCCGGATGGCCTGCTCACTGGTCCCCGCTGGCGAGGTCTCAACGCGCCTCTCGCGTCGACTCAAGGTCCCCGAGGGGGAGCACACCGTCGACATCGAGGCGCCCTGGGGGATCGCCTCATGCCTGATGGTCTCCCGCGGAGGGTCGACCCCTTGGAGGGTCGCGCTACGCACGCCTTCCCTGTCCAACCTCTCGGCCCTCGGGGTCGCGCTCACGGGCACAACGGAAGAACGCATCCCCGATGTGGTAGCCAGCCTCGGCTACACCATCGGGGATGCGGACAAGTAGATGCGTGTGGGGCCTCAGGCCTGCAGCCTGAGATCCGCGACCTCGTCAAGGTTCAGCTTCGAGAGGTTGACAAGGGTGGGATGCTCATCGTCACCCCAGATATCGTCGATGCTCGGCGAGACGGCAGTGCGTGGGAGCGGCACGATGTTCGCGGTGTCTTCGGACTCAAGCGCGCCGATCCGGGCCTCCAATGCCTCGACGCGCGCCTGCCGCTCGGCGACTTCAGCGCGCAGCCAAGCGGCGTTGCCGCGCATCGAACTCAGCTCGGACTTGGCTGAGGCCAGCTGACCCCGCAGCTTGGCGATCACGGCCTGCAGGTTCTCGGCCCGGGCGTTGAAACGGCTGATCATGGCGACCGACTCGTCATGGAATCGTTCCGCCTGCTCCGAGCGCAGGTCAATCTCGTGCTTGAGCTCACCGGCGTGCCGGACGCGCTCAGCGCCCAACTCCCGCCAGGCGACATACACTGCGGCGAAGGCCATGACGATGGCCACGACCACCCCCGCGCGTACCAGCCACACTCCCCCGATCATCGACGCCAGGGACACCACGGTGCCGACCGCAAGGATTGTGAGAGCGAGAGTGCGTTCCGAAGACTTTTGAGCAGCGCGACGACCAGGCATGCGGTCAGTATAGGCCGTGCCAGACCGTCAAACCCGAAGCGACCCGGCGTGTCGCCCGCCCGGGCAATGTCGCGGTAGTAGTCAGACAGGCTCGGCCGAGGCCGGATGGTCTTCGTCGTCCTTGTCCTTGATCACGCACGCCCGTTCGAGCAGGATCCCCGCCCCCGAAAGCAGAAGCGCCGCCACGATGGTGACGCCGCCCTGTACGACCCTCTGGGACGGCAGCGGCGCGTCGAAGAGCTGAAGGTACCGCATCACATAGACGGTGTGAGCGCCTGCCAGCACCGCACCCGTCATCACCATCGCCTTGCCCACCCCCAGGGCGGCGAACGATTCCTGCGGGGACGCCCGATGCTGTTCGCGTCGACGCGGAAGTACCCGACCGTAGATGGCGACCAGCACGGCCAGCACCACCAGCGTGATGGGCACCGACCATGGGACGACAGGTGGATAGCTGCCCACCGCCTCAACCACCAGGAGCATCAGCCAGCACACCACCGCACCAGCCAGGACAGAGATGACCGCCTGCCGTGCCGTCGTCAGGCCGAGCTTTCGACCCCCGCTCAAAACCCTGTGCTTGCGTCGATCACGATGTCGTCCCTTCGGAGGACACCCGAGACGTCGACATCATCGATCAACTCGGCGATCGGGCCGTGCCCGGCAATCTCACCGTTGGGGTCGATATCCAACCAGGGCACGAGGACGAAGGCGCGCTCGTGGGCGCGCGGATGTGGCAGTTCGATATCGTCTTCGGAGATGCGCTTCCCGACCATGATTACATCGATATCGAGCGTGCGTGGACCGTGGCGCAGTTCGCGGGTCCGGCCGAAGTTCTCCTCGATGGCCGCGGCCCGGTCGAGAATGGTGAGCGGTTCCAAGGTGCTCTCCGCCACAACAACCAGGTTGAGGAAGTCATCCTGCTCAAGCACACCGACCGGCTTCGTCTGATACACGGGGGAGACATCCACAATCATGAGGTCGGGCGTCTCTGCCAGGTATTCGACCGCCTCCTGCAGGATGGCTGCGGAATCGCCCATGTTTGATCCGAGACTCAACACCACTTTGGAGATTGGGCGCAGGTTCCCCAAGGTGTCGACATCGATATCGAATGGACCATTAGACATGTCTACTCCTGCTGATCGTTACGGAAACGTCTGAGAAATCCTGGGTGAGGGGCGCCTGAGGTTTGTGCACCGTGACGCTCACGTGCTCGACCCTCCCGTGCGCCATGCAACGAGCCGCGATGTCGCCTGCGACCGTCTCGATCAGATCGCGCGGCTCACCGGTGATGACAGCCTCAACCTCGCGGGCGATATCGGCATAGCTGACCGTCCGGCTCAGATCATCACTGGCGGTGTCGAGTTCCAAAGACAGCTCGACATCGACCACAAAGGGTTGACCATTACGGCGCTCATGCTCGAAGACGCCGTGGTGGCCGGTCGCGCGGAGACCGGTGAGGTTGATGCGGTCGATGGGTACTCTCCTTGTCGAGGGGCTCGCTCCGACTCTAGCGCACACCGCGGACCGACCCGCCGGGCGGGGTGGCGCCCGAGAGCAGTTTCAGGGCGACGGCGATCGCGTCGGCCTGGCCCTCCACGTCGTGCGTCCTGACCCCCCACACTCCATGCAGCGCGGACCAGAACGACAATGCCGCCGTGGCGCCGTCCCTTCCGTGCGGTTCGCGCCCGCCCAACAGATGCCCGAGGAACGCCTTTCGTGAAGCACCCACCAGCACCCGATGGCCGAGTTCCTGGAACCGGTCGAGGTTACGCAGCACCTGCCAGTTGTGCGCGGCCGTCTTGGAGAAGCCGATTCCCGGATCGAGGATGATCCGGAACGGGTCGACCCCTGCGGCGACCGCTGCGTCCCTCTGGGAGATCAGTTCTGAGACCACCTCTTCGACGACGTCTTCATACGCCGCGAGTGCCTGCATGTCGGCCGCGTGCCCTCGCCAGTGCATCAGTACATAGTCGACATCGCTTCCGGCCACCACCGAGAACATCTCCGGGTCCGCCAGCCCGCCGGACACGTCGTTGATGATCCTGGCTCCCGCACCTACCGCGGCCCCCGCCACCGCGGCCCGCGTGGTGTCGACCGAGACCGTCACCCCTTCGCCGCTCAGCGCCGCCACAACCGGAATCACCCGCCTGGCCTCTTCCTCCGCCGTGACGCGGGTAGCTCCCGGCCGGGTCGACTCGCCGCCGACGTCGATGATCGTCGCCCCTTGTGCGAGCATCTCCCTGGCGTGTGCCAAGGCCCGCGAGCCGCTGAGGAAGCGCCCCCCGTCGGAGAAGGAGTCGGGGGTCACGTTGAGGATGCCCATCACCTGGGTCACGCGTCACCTCCCGAGGATGAGGCTCATGGCCTCCGCCCGCGTCGCCGGGTCACGCAGCAACCCGCGAACCGCCGAGGTGACAGTTCGGCTGCCCGGCTTACGCACGCCCCGCATGGTCATGCACGTGTGCTCGGCCTCGATCACGACGATCACCCCGCGAGCCTGCAGCTGGCCGACGACGGCTTCGGCGATCTGGGTGGTCAGCCGCTCCTGGACCTGGAGCCGACGTCCATACATCTCGACGAGCCGGGCCAGCTTGGAAAGCCCTGTCACCCGGCCGACGGCCGACGGGATGTAGCCGACATGGGCCACCCCGGTGAACGGGAGCATGTGATGCTCACACATGCTGACCAGTTCGATGTCCTTGACCAGAACCAGTTCCTCATGGTCGATGTCGAAGGTGGTGCCGAGGATCTCCTCCACATCGGCGTCGTAGCCGGCACCGAGTTCGAGCCACGCCTTGGCCACCCGCGAAGGTGTGTCACGCAGGCCCTCGCGGTCCGGATCCTCACCGATGGCGGCGAGCAGTTCACGCACGGCCGCGCTCGCACGCGCCAGATCGACAGCCATCAGCGGTTCTGCGGCGTCGACGGCGGATTCCACGGCTGCGGCGGGGCCCACGGCGAGCGGTCCGGCTCGACCGGCCCGGCCTCGACCGACCCCGAAGCGTCATGTGCTGGGAGCGCCTGCGGTGTCTGATCGGCCGACTGCGGGATCTGAACCGGCGGCAGGTCGGACGGAATCCTGAGATCGGAACCGGTCCAGGCCGGGCGCTTCTCCCTGCGACGGAGCGCCTTGAACACCTCAGCAACCTCCTGCTTGTTGAGGGTCTCCCGCTTGAAAAGCTGCCGCACGAGTTCGTCGAGCACGTCCCGGTTCTCCATCAGGACGTCGAAGGCCTCCTGATGGGCCGTGTGGATCAGGTCCGCGACCTCCTCATCGATGACGGCGGCCATCGACTCCGAGTACTCCTGGGTCGAGTCGGTGCCCCGCATGCCCATGAACGGCTCGGAGTCGCCCCCGCCGAGCTTCACTGCACCGACGCGCTCACTCATGCCGTACTGCGTCACCATCGCCCTTGCCACCTTGGTCGCCTTCTCGATGTCGTTGGCAGCGCCGGTCGTCGGGTCGTGGAACACCATCTCCTCGGCTGCACGCCCACCCATCATGTAGGCCATCTGGTCGAGCAGTTCGCCGCGGGTCTGCGAATACTTGTCCGCGTCCGGCATCACCATCGTGTACCCCAGGGCTCGGCCACGCGGCAGAATGGTGACCTTCTGCACCGGATCGTTGCCCGGCATCGCGGCGGCCACCAGCGCGTGGCCACCTTCGTGGTACGCGGTGATCAGGCGCTCATGGTCGTTCATCAGTCGGGTGCGCTTCTGCGGCCCGGCGATGACGCGGTCGATCGCCTCGTCTAGTTGCGGCTGGCGGATCATCTCCTCATTCATGCGGGCCGCCAGCAACGCCGCCTCGTTCAGGACGTTGGCCAGGTCGGCTCCCGAGAAGCCAGGCGTGCGTCGGGCGATCGCCACCAGGTCGACATCGCTGGAGAGCGGCTTGCCCTTGGCGTGCACCTTGAGGATGTGCGCGCGACCCTCGGCGTCCGGCGCCTCCACACCGATCTGCCTGTCGAAGCGGCCAGGGCGCAGCAAGGCAGGGTCGAGCACGTCGAGACGGTTGGTGGCCGCGATCAGGATCACCCCGCCGCGCACGTCGAAACCGTCCATCTCGACAAGCAGTTGGTTCAAGGTCTGTTCACGCTCGTCGTGACCGCCGCCCATGCCCGCACCTCGATGCCTACCGACGGCGTCGATCTCGTCGATGAAGATGATGGCCGGAGCGTTCTCCTTCGCCTGCTGGAACAGGTCCCGGACGCGGGAGGCGCCGACACCGACGAACATCTCCACAAAGTCCGATCCGGAGATCGAGAAGAACGGCACCCCGGCCTCGCCTGCTACTGCACGTGCCAGCAGGGTCTTGCCTGTTCCGGGGGGGCCGTAGAGCAGGACGCCCTTGGGAATCTTGGCTCCGAGCTTCTGGAACTTGGCTGGCTCGGCGAGGAACTCCTTGATCTCCTCCAACTCCTCGACGGCTTCGTCGGCGCCGGCGACGTCCTTGAAGGTGGTCTTCGGGGTGTCCTTTGAGACGAGCTTGGCCTTCGACTTCCCGAAGGAGAGCGGACCGTTCGCGCCACCTCCCGACATCGACCGCATGATCCAGAAGAAGAGCACGATTAGCAGCAGGAAGGGCAGCCCGGTGTAGAGCAACGTCGTCCAGATGCTCGCGGTGGGATTGGTTGAGGTCCATTCCTCGAGCGTGCCTGCGCTCTTGCGCTGCTGGACGAGCTGAGTCAGTTCGTCGATCTGGTTTCCGGCCCATGCGGACTGGGTTTTCTTCCCGTCCGCGTCGACGATCTGGATCTGCTGCTCGCCGTCGATGAGCGTGACTTCCTTTAGTTTCGCCTCGCCTTGGAGCAACTCGATCGTCTCGGACGTGGGAACGGTCTGAAAGCCGGCCATGGAGCTGAGCAGCTGCATGCCGAGAATCAGGAACGCCACGCTGAGGACGACCCAGGTCAGGGGGCTCTTGAAGAACTTCTGCAAAACAGTCCGATCTCGATTCTTGCTGCATGTTCAGCGCACCGAAACCTTACCAGCGTGGGCAACAGGCTCACCTCAGCTCCCAGACCCGTGGGGCGGCAGTACACGCCCTGCGGCACATCGATTGCCCGGGGTCGCCGACTCAGCTGCTGTAGACGTGTCGGGCGAGGGTGGCCACATCACGCAGGTTCCGGTACCGGCCGGCGAAGTCGAGACCGTAGCCGACCACGAATTCGTTGGGGATCTCGAACCCGACGTACTTGACGGGGACCTCCATCTGGGCCGCGTCGGGTTTGCGGAACATCGTCATGATCTCGAGGCTGGCGGGCCCACGGGACGCCAGGTTGCTCATCAGGTACGACAGGGTCAGGCCGGTGTCGATGATGTCTTCCACGACGATGACGTCGCGCCCCTCGAGATCCGCATTCAGGTCTTTCAGGATCCGTACCACCCCACTCGACTGGGTGCCCGCACCGTAGGAGGAGACCGCCATCCAGTCCATCTCCACATGGCTGCGCATCGCACGCTGCAGGTCGCTCATGACCATCACCGCGCCATTGAGGACCCCGACGAGCAGGATGTCGCGCCCTGCGTAGTCTTCGTCTATCTGGTGTGCGACTTCGTCGATGCGTGCCTGAATCTGGTCTGCGGTGAACAGCACCCGCTCGAGGTCCTGCGATACGTCATTAGCATCCACGGGATTGAGCTTAGCCTGTACCGACGCCGGACGCCGAGGTGTCTGGCCCGACGACCGGACCGAAGACGAGGCGCCCGTCGACCCGGGCCACCGCACCCCCCGGCACAGAGACGTGGCCCTGCCCGTGCCAGGCGCAGACGAGCCGGTCGACGGCGAACACGTGGCCCTGCCCGGGTGAGGTGCCATGGTCGACGAGCCAGCGATGCAGCACCCGCCACCGGATCGCGTTGGGCAAAGCGCCCAGTTCGGCGCAACTCGGCTCCTCCCCCGCCAGATGTGTCTCGGCCAACGCATCCAATGCGTCAGCGTCGGCCCGCGCCAGGATCGCGCTGCGCGCCAAGGCGGGGGCGACGTCGCGTCCGAGGGATCGTTTCAGCTCATCCAAGAGTTGTCTGGCCCTGACCCGCGCGAAGGCACTCTGGTCGTTCATCGGGTCCTGCCACCAGGTGATCCCCCAGGCGCGACAGGCGGCCTCGGTGTGCGCGCGTCGGAGCCCCAGTAGCGGCCGGATGAACTGACCACGAACACTCGCCATCCCCGCCAAGGACCTTGTGCCAGAGCCCCGCAGCAGTCCGAGTAACACCGTCTCCGCCTGGTCGTCCAAGGTGTGGCCTAGCAGCACGGGGAGCCCGGGCGCCGACAATGCTTCGAGCCGCGCCGTCCGGGCCGCGGCCTCGACGCCCTCGCCAGAGGGTCGGACCTCCACCCGCACGATCTCTGCATCGATCCCATGCCCCGCCAGACGGCCCGCGGCCTCTCCGGCCACGACGGCCGACCCCGGCTGGAGCCCGTGGTCGACGATGACCACCCTGGCGTGTGCACCGGTGCGCCCGGTCGCCCACTGGGCCCCGAGCGCAAGCGCCGTCGAGTCGGCTCCCCCGGAACAGCCGATCACGAGATCGCCCGACGGAAGCGCCGAGGCGACCGCCTGCGCCACAAGCAGTGAGTCCGCGGCCAGCGCCCGCTTAGCCATGGACCCGTTCGACCCATGCGCGGGGGTCGGCGATCTCAGTGGGGGTTGGCAGGTTCGTCGGCTCAGCAAAGGCGGCCGACAGCGCCCTTCGGCCCCGGTAGGACGACACCTTCCGACAGAACGTCAACCCGTCGCGGTATTGAGCGTCCTTGTCGAAGGCCCGCGAGAGCCTCCCGAGCCCGGAGGGACCGGGGGCCCGGGTGAACGCCCGGCGCAGCAGGTCGACCGAAGGGATGTGTGGCCGCCCCACGGTGTCGGCGGTGTGGTCTGCGTGGCCTTCGAGGAAGGTCATGGCGGCGGTGAGCTCGGCCAGCGCGTCGCCGGCCTGTCCAGACGCGAACAGTGAGGAGATGTCACCGGTACGAGCCCATCCGGCGAAACCCTGGACGCTCGAGCCTTCGTCGTTGAGGATGAGTTCCACGCGACGGCTCAGCCATCCGTCTAGCCAGGGCGCCGCCCGGAACTGCAACGCATGGGTCTGCTCGTGAAGAGCGACCCAGAGCCGGAAGTCATCTGCCACGAAGCCGTGATGGCGTTCCTGTGCGAGGATGCTGGGCGCGACCAGATAGAGGGTGTCGGAGCCGGTGTAGGCGTCGTACTGGCCGAGGAGTCGCCTGGCCGCCACGCGGAGGCCGACGCCGACCAGGAGCCCGTTCCCCGTGGCCCGGATGCGCCTGATCGGCCCATCCGGCGCCGGTTCGAGATTGAGGCGGCTGGTGACGGCGCCGACCATGGTGCTGACTGCTCGCCCCCACCCGGCCCAGTCGACGACCCTGACGTCGGCGGCGCCTACCGAGTCGATTCCGAGGTGAGCGGCCACGAGTCGGCCCGCGCGCCGGGCAGTGCCGCGCAGGTCCGCGACCAGCCGCCGCAGCTCGGGCTGCCCGATCTGCGGCAGATCCGACGTTCCGACCGTTGAGACGCGCAGCGCCAACGGCCAGTCGATGTCAGGGGCCTCCATCAGCATCCGCATGCGGTGACGACACCGGTGGCCTGGTCGGTCCAGACCTTCGCGGCCCAGCCGTCCGGGGGGCCGTTGATGATGAAGGCGAACGTCACGAGTCGCCCGTCAGAGGTGAGGGTCGTTCCGGCCAGCGTGGAGACCATGGACAAGGTGCCGGTCTTCGCGCGGGCGACCCCGCGCGCCGGGCGGGACAGGTCGTCGGTGAACCGGTCGGCCAGGGTGCCGGTGACTCCGGCGGTCGGTAGCCCGTCGAGGAGGACCGAGAGCTGCGGCTCGGTGTCCAGCAGCCGCATCGCCTCGGCGAGCATGTTCGCGGTGATCCGGTTGCTCCGCGACAATCCAGAGGCGTCGTGGAGGACGGTTCCTTCGTCCCACAGATCAAGCGCCCGGAGTTGCTGCTCGATGGCCGTCACGCTCCCTGCGAAGGTGGTCGGCTCCCCTAGATGCTTTGCGAGTTGGAGCCCGAGGATCTCGGTGAACGAGTTGTTGGACCGGTTCATGGCCGTCTCCACCAGCACGTGCAGGGGAAGCGATTCGACCCTGGCGACCTCGGGTCCGTCACCGGTTGCGGCGACCGGTTCACCCACGACCGTTATCCCCTGCTCGGCGAGCTGAGCCGCAAAGATCTTGGCAGCGTCCAACGCGGGCGTCCGGCTGCGGCCGCCGGCAGCCAGTTTGCCTTCGTCAACCCACAACGCCGAGAGCTGCGTCACCTGGTCGCGGTAGTTGGAGGGCCAGGTCTCGTTCCAGCCCGGTTCCGCGAAGTAGCTGGAGTCGAAGCCAAGGGTGACGCTGCTCTGCCCCTCCGCTTTCAACGCCTCGGCGGTCGCCGTCGCCAGTTGCCGGGTCGTCGGTGGCTGCGGGTAGGCGCCCTCTGCCGCCGGGACGGACAGCAGCAACGGGTCCCCGCCACCGACAAGGACCACCTGCCCAGCCGTAGGTTGGACGACGCGGGTCGCGAACGTCTCCGACCCGGAGAAGGCGTTCAGCACGGCCACCGCCGTCAGTGTCTTGGTGTTGGACGCGGGGATCAAGGGGGTGTTCGGCGACTGCGAGGCGACGACCTCACCGGTGCTCGCGTCGATGACCTCGTACGAGATGGCGCCGAGGCCGGTGAGCTTGGAGGTATCGAGCGACTTCAACTTCGCTTCGAGCACGTCCCTGCTGGGCAATGCGCCCTGCGCGGGCAGTTCCACCTCCGAGATCAGGCCCGTGCCTGCTGCCTCTACGCCGGTTGGGGTGGGGTCGGGCAGGTCGAACAGGGTCGACGGCGCGGTCGTCGGCGCCCCTTCCCGAGTCAGGCCGAGCGCCTCCGCGACGTCGCGATGGGCGATGGCAAGCAGAGACCCACCGCTCAGGAGGACAGCGGCCAGCACACCGGCGACAATCCACTCAACGGTTCTGCGAGTCTTCACAAGTCCCTCCAACGCGGTATCCTGCAATCGTCATTCCCCGCCAGCGACCGGTGGGCGACCACCACAATCATAGGAGTGCCGCAGTGAGCGAAGAGGCGCCAGTTGGCCTGACCCCGATCGACCCAGGCCGCCGCATCCTGTTCGACGTGACGGTCGAGATCCCCAAGGGCACCAAGAACAAGTACGAGATGGACCACAACACGGGGCGGATCCGCCTTGACCGCACCCTGTTCACCTCGACGCAGTACCCCTACGACTACGGGTTCGTCGAAGGCACCCTCGGCCAGGACGGCGACCCGCTCGACGCGATGGTGATCGGCAACGATCCGACCTTCCCGGGCTGCCTGATCGAGTGCTACGCCGTGGCCATGTTCCGCATGACGGACGAGATGGGCGGCGACGACAAGGTGCTGTGTGTCGCGACGGCCGACACCCGCCGACACCACATCACGGACCTTGCGAGCGTCCCCGAGTACATGCTGCTCGAGATCGAGCACTTCTTCTCCGTCTACAAGGACCTCGAGCCGGGCAAATCTGTGGAAGGCGCCACTTGGACCGGACGCGCAGACGCCGAGGATGAGGTTGCGGACTCGTTCGAGCGGGCCAAGGGCACCCCCTACGAGCACCACCACGTGAATCTGGCCTGACCCTTCCGAAGCACGACAAGCGGCGCCCCACCGATCTCCCCGGTGGGGCGCCGCTCTTGTCAGTCCTCGACGCGGCGCAGCTTCATCCCTCCCAGGTGCCCAAGGCCCACGAAGATGGCGCCGACGAAGGTCTCGATGAACGCGATCAGGATGTCGGCTGGTACGACGCCCTGCCAAAGGGACACCCAGGAGGTGAAGGCGCCGAGCGCACCGAAGAAGAGGAACAGCCTCGCTGTGGAGGCGTACGGCCCCATCAGCCCAGAGGCGACCCCGATCAGGAAACAGCCGATGGCGTTGACCGCGCCCAGCGCGACGACCTCGTCCCCGATCCGGTGGAGCAGGCCGAACCTCAACGCGGCACCCAGCACCCCGCCAACCACAACCGCAGACAGCCTCATCCAGAATTTCATCGCCCCTAGGAAACCACTCGGCGCCGGGAACCCCAAGTTCCGCTCAGAGTGGGGCAGCCGACGCCGTCACGATGTGGGAAACTTGCCAGATGCCCCGCTACCTCATGTTGCGCACGCCGTCCGCCAACCGCGTCTATGCGGGCGAGGCCGGGCCGCTGTCGGCAGCCGAACTGCAGATCACAGTTCCGATGGCACAGGGCGTCGAGGATGTCGAGATCGGCGGCGTCGGATATCTCGCCTTCGAATCGGCGGACAGCGGCGGTACCCTGCTTGAGTTCGTCGCCCGTCAATCGGCCTGCTTCGCACTGTTCGAGGAAGAAGGGGAACTGCTGCGTCCCGTCCGGTTGCCGCAGGCCTATGTGCTGGACGATGATCTGGTCACCATCCCGAAGTACCAGGGAAAGACCAACGAGCAGTTCACACAGCTACTGCTCGGTGTGACTCTCGCAGCGGTCACCCGCGAGCCGACGGGCCCCCGTCAGGTGCTCGATCCGCTCGCCGGTCGCGGCACCACCCTCTCGACGGCGCTGATGCTGGGCCACGACGCCTACGGTGTGGAGGGCGACGACAAGTCCTTCGAGCAGCTCGCTTCCTTCTACAAGACTTACCTCCGGCGCAAACGCCTCAAGCACACAGCCGACGTGCGGCCGGTGCGGCGCGACGGCAGGTCGGTAGGCAAGCGGTTCGACGCCGAGATCCACACCCTCGGCCCCACGCTCCACGTGACCGCCTTCACGGGAGACACGCGCCAGTCCGCCGACCTGTTCGGTAGGAAGAAGTTCGATGCGATCGTCACCGACGCCCCCTACGGGGTGGCCCACGGCGCCGTGACGGACGTGCGGGGCACTTCCGGCAGGCGTGACCGTTCCCCGGCCGGCCTGTTGCGTGAGGCGATCCCGGTGTGGGCGGGCCAGTTGATGCACGGCGGTGCGCTCGGCCTCTCCTGGAACACCCTCGGTCTTGCCCGCGAGAATCTGGCGTCGATGCTCACCGACTCGGGGTTGACGGTGTGCACCGACGGCCCCTGGGAGCGGTTCGCCCACCGCGTCGACTCGTCGATCCACCGCGACCTGATGGTCGCCGTGCGGCCCTGACCAACCGTCGTCGGGACCTGGCAGCCGGACGGGGACTCGAAGTAGGCTCAGCCCATGCGACGACTAGTCCTAATGCGCCACGCCAAGGCCCAGCACAGCAGCCCGGGAAGCGACCACGACCGACGGCTAGCGCCGAGAGGGATCCAGGATGCCCAGGAGGCCGGGATCGCCCTTCGGAGGCTCGGGATCGACGCTGCCCTGGTGTCGAGCGCGGCACGAACCAGGGAGACGTTTGAGGCGCTCGGGCTCGGCTTGCAGCCGATCATTCTGGACGACCTCTATTTCGGTGGCACCGACACCGCGGAAAAGTTGATCGCCGCCACGGATGAAGCCGTGACATCGCTCCTGGTGGTGGGGCACGCCCCCACCATCCCCGACCTCGCCGCAGAGCTGTTGCTGTCCGGGAACCCGCGGGAGGCCGACCGGGTCGGCTCATGGTTCCCGACGTCGGCCTACTCGAGGTTTACGATCGTCGGCCCCTGGGCAACGTTGTTCGGCACCGGGGGTGCCTCATACGAAGGCACGATGCGTCCGGCAACAAATCCGTAACACCACGGGCCGGGTTTGTTACCTGGGTCGCTCATTCGCTAACGCCATCGTTACCGGACGAGGCGATCGCCGAAATCTGGCGACTGTTGGATCAAACCCATGGAAATCCTCGAAATTGACACGGGCGACACCGCTTGGGTCCTGGTCAGCGCAGCGCTGGTCCTTTTGATGACCCCCGGTCTCGCGTTCTTCTACGGCGGCATGGTCCGCGCAAAGAGCGTCCTGAACATGCTGATGATGTCGGTCACCACCATGGGCATCATCGGTGTCCTATGGGTCGTCGTCGGCTACTCGATGGCCTTCGGTAACTCGATCGGCGGGATAATCGGCAACCCACTCGAGTTCGCGTTCCTGAACGGAATGATGGATCCCGAAAAGGCGACGTTCACCGTCCCGGCGTTGGTGTTCGCCGGATTCCAGGCCGCCTTCGCGATCATCGCGGTTGCGCTGATCTCCGGTGCCGTGGCCGACCGGATGAAGTTCTCGGCCTGGGCGGTCTTCGCGGCGGTGTGGGCCCTCCTGGTCTACTTCCCGGCGGCCCACTGGGTGTTCTCTTTCGACGGCGGCACCGCAGAGAAGGGCGGCTTCATCGCCAACACCATCCAGGCGATCGACTTCGCAGGCGGCACCGCCATCCACATCAACGCAGGGGCGGCGGCGCTTGCCCTCTGCATCGTGCTCGGTCCCCGCCTCGGTTTCGGCAAGGTTCCGATGCGGCCCCACAACCTGACGCTGGTCATGCTCGGCGCCGCCCTGCTGTGGTTCGGCTGGTTCGGCTTCAACGCCGGTTCGGCACTGGGCGCCAACGGCACCGCCGGTGTCGCCTGGATCAACACGCTCGCCGGTGCCGCGGCCGCGATGCTCGGCTGGCTCGTGGTCGAGCTGCTACGAGACGGCCACGCCACCAGCCTCGGTGCGGCATCGGGCATAGTCGCGGGCCTGGTCGGCATCACCCCGGCCGCCGCTTCGGTCAGCCCCCTCGGTGCATTGATCGTCGGTGTCTCGGCCGGTGTGCTGTGCGCCTTCGCGATCGGGCTGAAGAACCGGCTCGGCTACGACGACTCACTCGACGTCGTCGGCGTCCACTTGGTCGGCGGCCTCGTCGGCACCCTGATCATCGGCTTCATCGCCGACCCGTCTTCCCCCGCCGGAATAGCCGGGCTGTTCTACGGCGGCGGCGTCGACCAACTGTGGCGCCAGGTAGCCGGTGCTGTCGTCGTGATGGTGTACTCGTTCGTCGTCACCTTCATCATCGCGAAGATCCTGGACAAGACAATGGGGTTGCGCGTGGCGGATGCCGCTGAGACGCAGGGCATCGACACCGCCGAGCATGCCGAGACGGGCTACGACCTCAGCCACGTCGGCTACACCACCTACGGCGTCCGCCAGACGCTGATCGTTCCCGCCCGAGAGGATGTCGACGCATGAGGCTCGTAACCGCAATCGTTCAACCCACGATGATGACCCAGGTCCAGATCGCGCTCGCGCAGTACGGCATCGCGGGCATGACCGTCACCGAGTGTTCAGGCTACGCCAGGCAGAGGGGGCACAAGGAGGTCTATCGGGGCGCCGAGTTCACCATCGACTTCATCGCGAAGGCGAGGATCGAAGTCCTGGTCGAAGATGAGGACGCCGAGGGCGTCATCGCGGTGATCACCGAGGCTGCCCGCACCGGCGCCGTGGGAGACGGCAAGGTCTGGTCGATGCCGGTCGATGAGATCGTCAGGATCCGCACCGGGGAAAAGGGAGCGGCTGCAATCTGAGCCAGTCGATCGGGGCGTCGGGTGGGTGTCTCCACTCGACGCCTCGGTCGGCTGTCCAGCCCGGCGCGGCACCGGTTCAGTCGCCTCGCGCACCGGTTGAGCCGCCCGGCGGGCCGCTAACATGGCGACATGAACAGCCTCACGAACGGCACCGGCTCGTGGGCCGAGCCCGCCATCCTGGACGATGTCCCGCCGACCAGTACGGCTGTCGTCCGTCACGAGCGGGTGACCCTGAACGATCTCGGTGGCCTGTTCGACACGGCCTACCCGCGCGTAGCCGCTGCCGCCTCCGCCGTCGGCAACCCACCTGTCGGCCCGGCAGTCTCGCTATACGAGGGGGATCCGGCAGCCACGTTCTCGATCGAGATCGGCTTCCCAGTCGCCTCACCATTCACGGACAACGAGGGAGTGGTCGGCTCGACCCTCCCCGGTGGCCGCGTCGCCGTGCTGACGCACCTGGGCCCCTACGAGACGCTACCCTCGGCGTGGAACCGGCTGATGCAGTTTCTTGACGAGCGGGGCTTGCGCCCGGGCAGCCACTACGGAGAGGTCTACGTGACCGAGCCCACGCCGACGGCAGACCCCGCGACGATTAGAACCGACATCTTCGTGTGGCTCGAGTGACTAGTCGGTGACGAACGGGAACGTGGCGAACCGCCGCTCCAGGCGCCGGAGGTGACCCTCCGAGATCGAATCGAACGGCTCGACTTCCAGCCTACGGTCACCCGGCCTGCCGCCCCGGCTCCATGTGCCCAATACCCGTCCACCGATGACCACAGATCGCTTGAACACACCGTTGTTGCCCGGCACCAGCTTCGCCAGATGCGCGGACGGGGCCGCGAAACTCCGGTCGGCGTAACCCAGGATGTACTCATCAAATCCGGGCAACAGCAGCGGCTGAGCCGTCGCCCGCCCCAACGCCGCCACCTCGTCGAGCAGGCCCGGGCGCCAGTAACTGGCGTCGTCTGCCCCGTCTGATTCGAGCCCGTCGACGATCAACGGCAAGGCCTTGCGGATCTCCCCCAGCGTCAATTTGGTCCACCAGGCGAAGTCCCTGAGCGTGGCCGGACCGTGACTGGTGAGGTAGCGCAACAGCAGTTCGGCGACCGCCGGGATCCGTTCGCCTCCGAACCGATCCTCCAGGGTCGGGCTCGAACGCAGCCACTGCTCCCGCAGCGCCACGTCCTGCTCAGAGCCGTTCCAAGGCCCGTAGACGATCAGCCCCTCGGCGATCAGGCTGAAGAGCAGGTGGTATCCCCGACCACCCTGCGGAGCGAGTCCGCGCGCGTCCCAGCGCCCGAACAGTTCCGCTTTCGCCTTCGGACCCTCTTCGAGGAGAGACTGGGCCAGATCACCGGCATGAGAGAGTTGCGCGGCGTCGAGACCCAGGTGGTGACGCCTGGCTGCCGCTGCGCGAATCGCAGGGGCGACGCAGAGCTGTGTGATCCAGGTCACATCCGCCGCGGTCATCAGGAACACGGTGCCGCGCATCGGGTAGCCACGCACCAACCGCCCGCAGTCCAACTCCTCGAGCACGTCGGCGACCCTGCCAGACGAGCGCAGCGCCGCGGAGGCCAACACGCCCGGCAGATCCTGGCCCTGCATGGCGCCCGCAGCCCCGACGGCATCGGTAGGCGTGGGGAAACCTGCGCCTACCAATGCCTGCGCAACCAGGCGTGCACGCGTGAGGGCTACCATCCCGGCACCCTACCCCGGGTTCGACGAGATTCAGGCCAGTGCGCGCGCCACGGCCGCTGCGACCTCGCGGCCGGAGCGCACCGCCCCCTCCAGGTAGCCGTTGAAGCGGGTCGAGTACTCGGCCCCGGCCCAGTGAAGGACTCCCTCAGCCTCTGCGAGGATCGGCCCGTTGGTGGTCCAGACCCCGGGAGCGAAATGGGCCCCGTGGCACCCCCCGGTGAACTTCTCGTTCGACCAGTCACGTTCGATGTAGGCGACCGGTTTGGCAGCGGTCTCTCCGAAGGTCCGCACGACCGAATCGATGAATGAGCGTTCCCGGAGGGTGACGGAGCGGCGCGACAGCGATGCGGCGTCGGCGCCCTCGAAGAATCCCATGAGGTGGCCCCGGTTCGAGTTGTCTGCGGTGGTGTCGAAGGTGACGCGAACGGCCCCCTCGTCCGCGCTCGACTGGCCGGAGAAGCCCTTGTCACGCCAGAACGGCCGGTCGTAGATGAGGAAGGCCTTAATCACGTTGCCCGGCGCTACCTTCTCTGCGGCCTCCTTGCGCCACAGCGGCAACGGCGGCTCGTGTTCGAGTCTCATGGCCAGCCTTGGCGGCAGGGTCGAGATCAACTGGCGGGCCCGGATCGTCTCGCCGTCTGCGAGTGTGACCGTGGCCGACTTCTCGTCGTAGCCGACCTTGACGACCTCCGCGCCGAGGCGCACGGCGTCGCCAAGTCGGGCTGCCAGTGCATCCGTGACGGTGGCCATGCCACCCGCGACGCGCTTCTGGTGGAGGTCCCCGTTGCTTGCGAGCATCGACTCCAGGTCCGGCCCAGAGTTGACCTGGTGGAGACCTTCCAAGAGGGTGACGCCCTTCGGCATCGGGCCGAAAGCGGCGGCGTACACCTCCGCGAACCTGCGTTGCGCACCGTGCGTGCGGAGGTTCGTTGCTACCCAGCGGCGAAGGTCCTGACCCAGCCAGACGCCGTTCGACTTGCGCCAGGCGGGGTCGTCACGGAGCCGTTCGGCCAATCGCCTCAACCTGAGCAGCCCCTGCCCGAGATCAGAGACCTCGAAGGGGGTGAGGGCGGGGCCCTCGTCGGTGGTGGGGACCTCCAGGGCCTCCCCACGGAGCCGGACGACCAGGTTCCCCTTGGTCGGCAGCCCGATCATCTCAAGACCCAGGGAGTCGACGATTTCAGTCAGGGAGTCATACCCCGGCCCGATCCACTGGCCTCCCAGCTCAACGTAACCGCCGTCGCTCAGAACCCGGTTCTCGATGCGCCCCCCGACCCGGTCGCGACCTTCGAGCACGGTGACCTTCAGCCCCCGGTCGACGAGGTACTGAGCGGCAACGAGCCCAGCCAACCCGGCCCCGATGATGGCGCAGTCCAACACGAGTTCCTCCTTAAGCAGTGAATCCATGTTCCCCAGCAATGTGACGCCCACACTACAAGGGGTGCCCCCTCCGGCCTCCGACGGCCTGGCTTAACGCCGGCCCCCAGACAAGTAGAAAGCGGGGCGGATCCCAGGTATCAGGATCCGCCCCGCTGGCCGAGCCGCCCACGGGAATCGAACCCGTGACCTACGCTTTACGAGAGCGTCGCTCTACCGACTGAGCTAGGGCGGCAGCAGGACGGAACTATACCGAACACATCGGCACTTTGACGAACCGGCCGGGGAACCCGGCAACATCGCGAGGCCTCACGGCAACTCCGCACCGTCCGATCCGCACCCCACCGCATCAGCTACAGGTTTTTCCGTCCTCCGGCACCTCGCCCTGCAGCAGGAACCCGTCGACGGCGTCGGCGATGCACTCGTTGTCGCCTGAGACGGCGCCGTGCCCGGCCCCTTCCAGGGTCAGGAGAGTCCCCGACTCGAGTTGTGCCGCCATTGAAACGGCCTGCTCGTAAGGGGTGGCCGAATCGCCTGTGGTGCCGACCACGAGAATCGGCGGCGCCCCTTCAGCGGTGAGCTTGAGTTGCGGGGCGGAGCCGCTGGTCCAAAGCTGGCAGTTGTAGCTGGTGCCCATCTGCGGGGCCAGCACCGGGGCCAGCTCAAAGGTGTCTCTCCAGTCCTGAAGGACCGGGGCCACCCCGTCGTCGACCGCGTCGGAGCATGCCATCGCGGGGAACGCGAAGGCGATGGTCTCGTAGCCGTTCTCGTAGCGGCCGTTCATGGAGTCGGCGGCTGCCAGGAGGCCCGACCCCCGCCCCTGCATGGCCTCATCGAGAACGTAGGAGAGGGTTCTGTAGGCCTGTTCATCTGAGTAGAGGAACAGCGCCAGGCCGGTCGCCGCGAGGGTCTGGGTTAGCGTGCGGTCCCCCAGCTCGATGGGGCTCTCGTCCAGGCCGTCGAGGAAGGTTGTGACGTCGTCGTCGATCTGGGCGCGGGAGTCGCCGAGTTCACATAGGTCGGACCCTTCGCACCACCCGACGAAGTTGTTCCACGCGAGTTCGAAGCCCTTGACCTGCGGGATCTCGTCCTCACCGGTGATATCGACGGCGGCGTCGAGCACCAGCCGCCCCACCGAGTTCGGGAACAGTTGCGCATAGGTGGCACCGACATAGGTGCCGTAGGAGACGCCGACGTAGTTGAGCTTGTCGGCGCCGAGCAGGTGACGGATCAGGTCGAGGTCGCGCACGACGTCGATCGTGGTGATGTGATCAAGGAGTTGCCCGGAGCCGTCCCGGCACTGCTGCGCGAACTCCCGCGCCCCCTGTTGAAGGGCTTCGTCCTCGGCCTCGTCGTCGGGGCTGCCGTCCAGCTCCATCAGCGCGTCGGTCTGCTGCATGCTCCCGCACACCACATGGGTGGACTGGCCGGTACCGCGTGGATCCCACCCGACCACGTCGTAGTTTGCCCATCGGCCGGCCATCGCCTCGGCGAAATCCTGACCTCCGAAACCGGGGCCACCCGGGTTGACGAACAGCGGGCCGTTGGAGGAATCGCCGCTGGGGATGCGACGCACGGCGATCTCGATGGCCTCGCCTGAAGGTTCTTCCCAATCGAGGGGCACGGTGACCATGGCGCACTGCGAGACCTCGGAGTCGTCGCACAGTTTCCAGTCGACCACCTGGTTGGCGTATGCCTGATGGTCGCCGAGCGATTCCAGGAACTCCACCCGAATTGTGCCGGCTGCCTGGTAGTCCAGCTGTCGGTCGGCATTGCGACCGCTCACTAGGGGAAACGTCTCGTACTGGGCGATCGGCTTCTCGGGAATGCCTGGGATGCGCTCGCCGTCCGCGAGCGGCTCGGGGGTCTGGGGGCCGACGGTGGTCGGCGAGGCCGCCACGTCACGACTCTGCCCCTGGAACAAGTTACCCATGAAAAGGACCAGCACCAAGGCTAGTGCGACCGTCGCGAGGATGGCCTGGGTGACCCGAACCGACCTACTCATGCGTCTCCTTGGCTTCTCGTGCCCTGCGCCTCGAACATACCGACTCCAGCGGACAACTCAAGACCTGCCCGGAGGTCGTCCTCACCTGCACCTCCTCCGCTGGCACGCGATGGCCGATCACTCGGCAGTCCTCACCATCCACGACGGCATACTCGCCCACCGCGGGAGCCCGTTTGAGGAAGTCCTCATATAGCGGGTGCTCGTATCGGAGGCAGCACATCAGCTTGCCGCAGGCCCCGGCGATCTGCAGGGGGTTCGACGGCATCGACTGCAGCTTCGCCAGGCGCATGGAGACGGGCTCGAAGTTGGTCAGGAAGGTCGCACAGCACAGCTCTCTTCCGCACGACCCGATGCCGCCGAGCAGCCGGGCCGCGTCCCTTGCGCCGACCTGGCGCAGGTCGATCCGCGAGTTGAGGGCCCGCGCGAGATCGCTGAGGAGGGCCCTGAAGTCGACGCGGTGGGGCGCCGTGAAGTAGATGGCAACCACATGACCGAACTCCGCGGACCGGTCAAGGGAATCGACTCCCACGATCTTCATCGGGAGCTCATGCTGGCGGACGAGGTCGCGCGCCACCTGCCCGGCCCGGAATCGAAGTTCCCTGTTCTGGGCGTCGCGCTCCAGGTCCGCCGGCGTCGCGGGCCCCGCGCACAGCGGCAAGCCATCGAACCCGTCGGTGGACTCCTCGGGCGCCCACACACACTGCGCGACCTCGTCGCCGTCGGCGGTCGGATAGAGGACCCAGTCGCCCACGTGGTACTCGCGCTCCCCTGGGTCTAGATAGTGCAGTTGGCCGTACCGCTCGAAAGTGACTGCCATCACCCGTGCCATGCCGCAAAGCCTAGTGGTCTGTCGCACCTGAAGGTGCGACGGGCCACTTGTGTCCCGAACGGGCCGCTGACGACGCAGTCGTCAGGACTGCTTGGCCAGATTGGCTTCCCAACGCGCCTTGGAGATGGAGGCGTCGATCCCCGCCTTGCCTCCACCGATGGAGAGGAACAGGATGCCGATCGCAGTCAGGATCAGGTCCTTGTCGCCGATGAAGCCCTCCGTACCCTCCACAAAGATGGGGAACGGTCCCCACCGCAGGAACACCAACGCGCAGACGCCTAGCGCTGCTAGCAGGAAACCGGCCGCCCTGACCCCGAGCCCGAGGATGAGCATGGCAGCCAGCACGGCAAGCGTGATCCCCAGCCCCCAGGCGATCTCACGTGGATCCGGGAGCACCGTGGCGCTGAGATAGTCGGCGGTTCCATCGATCGCCGAGAGCACCTGCACGGCGGCAACGACGAGGATCCCGGCTGTCACGAGGCGCAGGATCAGGAGCCCGAAGCTGCCGAACCCGCCGACCCCCGGCCTCGGCCGAGGCGGCTCGCGCCAAGCATTGGCGTCCGACGTGGCTACCATGCCCAACCGCTGGTCGCGGGCCTCCTTCTCCAATCGGAGTTGCTCAGCCAGCCGCGCCTCCTCGGCCACCTCGGCGGCCAGGGCACCTTCGGTGTCGATCACCTGGGTCTGGTCGGCGTCCTCACGGTAGAGGTCGGCCATCGCAGTCGTCGCGGCCATGTCGTCAGCCGGACTCGAGGTTGAAGCGACCGCTTCCCCTCCATCGCCGTCTTCCGCTGGGCGCCCGAAGGTCTCGACCTCGCGAGGTCGCGGGCGGGTGGCGGTCAGCTCGGACGACGCGACCTCATCCGAGGCGGGCTCGACGGCGTCAAGGAACGATTCGGTGGCCTCGTCCTCGGCTTCCGCTGCTTCGGGGAGTGCTGCCTCGACACCCTCGACCAATTGCCCCTCCCCGGGCTCAGGCACAGCGGCCTCGACCGGCTGCTCCTCACCTGGATCTGACACAACCTCGACGTCCTCGGAGGCGACGGGATCATACCCTGCGGCACCCGCCGAACCCCCCTCTGCCAGGCCATCAGGTGCGTCGGCTTCTGCAACGTCATCGTGGTCCGGAGTCGCCGGAACAGGTTTACGCTGCTCTGCCGAGTTGTCATCCCACTCGGCCGGCGGGACGGGGACACCGTAGTCGTCCTGAACCATGGCCCATTCATCGGCTTCACGGGGTGTGCCTTCTTGGACCCACTCGTTGTTGGACATTTTTGAAAATCCCCTATCGCTGGGCAGACCTGCGCCCAATTCTGGCACCGCCACCGGTCGGTTCCGGATGGGACACGCCGTCAGGGGCGGCCTGCGAGCGAGAGCGAAATGAGTAGAGCCTCCAGCGCTAGCAACGGCGCGACGTTGCCCTCCAGGGCGGTGCGCGCCTTCAGGATCGCGTCAAGCGCGTGAACCGTCTGCTCGGGGCTGGTCTTGCCCGCGAGGGGGCCGATCTCGTCTGCCAAGTCGGCGTTGACGAGTTCGATCCCAGGCGCCGTCTGGGTTGCCAACACGTCGCGGTAGTATCCGGTCAGTTCCGTCAGGACGCGATCGAGAGCATCGCGTTGGAGCCTCTTCGTGCGAGCCTTCTGCTGTTCCTCAAGCTCCCGGATCGCGGCCTGGGCATTGCGTGGCTTGGCTCCCCGCACCCCGACCCCCAACGCGGCCTGCAGTGCGGCCAACTCTCTGGCGTCGGCCTCCGCGGTGCTCTGCGTAGCTTCCAAGGCCGACGATTCAACCAGATTCTGCGCGGCATTGAGACAGGCGGTCACCGAGGTCAGCCTGCCGGGCAGCGCAAGGATCTCGCGGCGGCGGATCCTCGCATCTTCGTTCCTGGCGAGCATCCGGGCCCGACCGACGTGCCCCTGTGCCACGCGCGCGGCGTGCGCCGCAAGAGCGGGTTGAATGCCGTCACGTCTTTCCAGCAGAGCCGCCACGGCCTCGTTACCGGGCGTCACCAGGCTGATCACACGGCTGCGCGAGCGGATTGTGATGATGACGTCGTCAGGGCTCGGGGCGCACAGGAGCCAGACCGTGCGGGGGGCGGGTTCTTCGAGCCCCTTGAGGAGCGCGTCGGCCCCTCGTTCCGTGATCCTGTCCGCGTCCTCGATGACGACGATCTGGTAGCGGCCCTTCACGGGTGAGACGTTGGCCCTCCCGACCAGTTCCCGGACCTCGTCGACGCCGATGGAGAGTTGCTCGGTACGCAGCAGGGTGACATCGGGGTGCGCGCCCGACGCGGTGGTGCGGCAGTCCTCACAGTCGCCACAGCCGCCTCGCTTGCACTGCAACGCGGCCGCGAAGGCCTTGGCGGCGTTGGACCGCCCGGAACCGGGCGGCCCAACGAAGAGCCAGGCATGGGTCATGGCGTGACGCTTTCCCTCGAGAGCCCTGCGAAGGACCGCGACGGCGCGTTCCTGGCCGATCAGTTCGGAGAAGACGTCACCCATGGGGACATCCTGCCATCACGATGCGACAGGCTCATCCTCCTGGACCGCGACGACCGCCTGCGTCCGTGCCGCCAGGTGGCTCCGCACCGACCACGCGATCGCGGCCGCCATCCACCACACCACGCCCTGGCCGCCGAGCCCGATGAAGAACCCGATGCTGGCTGCGATGGCGACGAGGAACTCGCTGGCGTCGATGGTGCCGATCACCTTACGCGGCTCCATCCGGCCGCTCGCCAGGAGCGCGGGCGTGCCGACCGGCCCCCAACCTCCTCCGCCCGTCGCATCGACGAAACCTGCGAACAGCCCAAGAGGCGCCAGGAACCTGGTCGGCAGGTGACGGCCGAGGCTGCGGGTGGAGATCCCGAAGAAGGTGAACCGGATCAGGACGTAGGCGCCCAGGATCAGCAGCAGCACGGCCATCACCGGGGCCGCCGTCTCGGTGCTGAGGTTGGAGAGAAGCGTCGCGCCGAGGAACGCGCCGATCGCACCCGGGATTCCGATCCGGGAGACCACTTTCCAGTCGACATTTCCGAAGCGGTGGTGTGAGACGCCTGAGGCGAGGGTGGTGCCGATCTCGGCGAGATGGACCGTTGCCGACGCCATCGCCGGGTTCGAACCGATCATCAGAAGCAAGGTGGTGGAGGTGACCCCGTAGGCCATTCCGAGTGAGCCGTCGACGAGTTGGGCGGCAAGGCCTACGAGGGCCAGCAGTACAAAGTTGCGCATGAGTTGTCCTTCTGTCTGGATTGGTTGACTGAATCGGTCAACCCCTGACACAAGGCACTCGCGACACGCTGAAAGTCGACCGCGCGGCGCGCCGTCAACTGGAACCGGTGTCGTTCACTCATGGGACGCAAGTCAACCAGCCGTGGCGGTGTGCAACCACCCATCGCACCAAACTGGCGGCTGGATTTCGCCGTCCGCAGAACATCGACGCCGCGCGCGGGCCCCCACGCAACCTCCGCGTTACCAGCAAAAAGACGCGTTACCAGCGAAATCACCCGTCACCAGCGATATACGGCAGGTGTCGGGGGATAACGCTGGTAACTGGGCAGAATCGCTGGTATCCGCCGAACAACGCTGGTGACGGCGACCGTTACGGGAGCAGCGGTTCGACCCGGTCACGGATGGCTGCAGCGATCGACTCACGGCTGCCGCGCGCATTCAGTACGAGAAAGTGGGCTGGGTCGGACTGCGCCTGCTCAAGGAAGAAACTCCGCGCACGGTGGTGGAGGTCCAACCCGGCCTGCTCAAGCCGGTCCTTATCCTCGATGGCCGCCACGGCCGCGTCAGGGTCCGCGTCCAGCAGGACCGTGAGGTCGGGCCTCAGCCCACCGACGGCCCACCACCCGAGGAACGCGATGTCGTTCATCGCGAGCTCCCTCCCAGCTCCCTGGTAGGCGATCATGGACAAGACATACCGGTCAGAGACGACCACCTCGCCGCGGGCCAGCGCCGGGGCGATCAACTCGTGGACGTGTTGCGCCTTGTCAGCGGCGTACATCATGGCCTCGGCACGAGGTGACACGTCCCCGTAGGAGGGGTCGAGCACCAGCCGCCGCAGTTCCGCCCCGATCGGGGTGCCCCCAGGTTGCCTGGTGCTGAGATGCCGTACGCCTCGTCCGTCGAGCCAGTCCGAAAGCAGCGCGACCTGCGTGCTCTTGCCGACGGAGTCACCGCCTTCGAACACCACGAACAGGCCAGGCATCAGCCGCGCTCCCGCTTCTTCTCGGCTTTGGCCAGCCCCTTCCTTGCGGCCCGGACCCTGTCTGGCCATCGCTCGATGAAGGCCACGCGATTCTCCCGCACCCCGAAGCGGCGCCGCTCGATATCGACGCCCAACTGGTAAGCCTGGGCGCTGGACAGCCCGTCGAGGTCCGGATCGGCATCGAGGGCACCTTCGGTCGTGGCTCGGAGATCGACCAGCAGATCCCCGAGTTGGTCGGTCAGTTTGCTCATCACGCCTGGAAACAGCGGTGATGCGACTCCGGCCGCCACATCGAGCTGTTCGGCGGCGCGAAGCGCCGCGAACCACCTGTCATCCGGCGAGGTGACCTCAAGGGCCCGGCACCGGTCGGCGAGGATCAGGGTCGCCTGCTCCGCCCGCTCGAACAACACCTGGACCGCCGGGCGCCGGGACAGGTCCCCCAGCTGGGGCGCCCGTACGGTGCCGACAAGGGCGTCGAGGACGTCGAGGACGGGGGCCTCGACATCTGAGGACGTGGCAAAGGGCAGTTCAGCGAGGCGTTGTTCAAGGGAAGTCCGCCAGCGGGGTTCAAGCACGGGGGCGAGACCGCGCAGGTCCCTCGCGAAGCTCCAGAGCGACTCGTTCAGTTCCCTCAGTTCCTCCGGATCGCCGCCCCTGCGCCGCAGGTCGGCCAGGACGATGCGCTGAAGGTGGTGCGCGAAGACCTCGGTTGCGAACTCCTCAAGTGTGAAGTCCATCCTGAGCGGTTCGGGCAGCGGGAAGTTGGTCAGGCCGGTCGCCGGTGCCCCGAGGCGCTGTTGCAGGGTCGGGAAGCGGTCGACAACGGTGGCGTTGACGGCGAGCGCCGAGCTCAGCAGGAACTCTCGTTGCTGGCCGGTGAGCGTCCCGGTCGGTGTGATGGTGATCTCGCGGTAGCGCGCGGTGATGATGCCGCTGCGCCGGATGGTGACCTTCTCGTCCTTGACGTCTGCGGCGACCTCACCCGCAGCGTCACGGAGGGCCCATCCGTCTCTCTCTACGTGCAGGCCGGCGATCGGGCCGAGCACCCCGCGACGAATGAGTGGACGCAGCAGTTGCGCGAACGCGTCCGGGAAGTCTGCTTTGGCGCCCAGCGGCTCGGTACGCTCCTCTGGCAGCGCGGGCGACCAGCGGGGAGCCGAAAGGAACCACTCGCCCACCCCACCGGTGATCCGATGGGCCAGGATCACCCCGTCGCGCAGCAGCCTGCCGTCTGCCACGTCGAGGATCGTCGCCTCCACCGTCAGGCTCACCGCAGGCCTACGCATCACCCGCGGCAGGCCCACCGCGTCCGACGTCAGCTGCGGGGGTTCGCAACTGTATGGCATCTCAAGCCTGAGAACCCCGGACCGCTTCCGCTTCTTCTTCCCCATCAGCTCAGCTGCTCTTCTTCGCCGCCGTCGTTCTGGTGCCGGTCGCCTTCTTCGCAGCCGGCTTGCGCGTGGTCTTCCGTTTGGGAGCCGGGCCCTTCGCGCGCTTCTCCGCGATCAGCTCAAAGGCCCGCTCCGCGGTGATGTCCTCTGGTGAATCGTCCCGGCGAAGCGTCGCGTTGGTCTCGCCGTCGGTGACGTAGGGGCCGAAGCGTCCGGACTTTAGGACGACCGGCTTCTCCGAGACCGGATCGTTGCCGAACTCCTTCAAAGGAGCCGCCGCCGCGGCCCTCCCACGGGTCTTCGGTTGCGCGTAGATGGCCAGCGCCTCATCGAGGCTGATGTCGAAGATCTGGTCCTCGCTCGTCAGCGACCGGGAGTCGGTACCGCGCTTCAGGTAAGGCCCGTAGCGGCCGTTCTGCGCCGTGATCTCGTTGCCCTCGGGGTCCTTGCCGACGATGCGGGGCAGGCCCATCAGCTTGAGCGCAGTCGGCAGGTCGACGCTGTCGACCGACATCGACTTGAACAACGATCCCGTGCGGGCCTTGGCCGACTTCGGCGCATCCTCGGGCAGCACCTCCGTCACATACGGCCCGAAGCGGCCGTTCTTGGCGACGATCATGTTTCCGGACGCCTCGTCGACACCCAACTCACGCTCCTCGTCCAGCGGCCTGCTCAGCAGGTCGGCCACCAGTTCGGGAGTCAACTCATCTGGCGCGGTGTCTTCCGGCACATTCGCACGGCGACCGTCAGCGGCCTCAAGATAGGTGCCGTAGCGACCGACCCGGACGTCGACTCCGGTGTCACCGAGCGGGAACGTCGAGAGGGCCTTGGCGTCGATGTCGCCAAGTTCCGTCACCAGCGCCTCCAGCCCCTGATGGGCCTCGCCCTCTGGGCCGCGGTAGAAGTCCGTCAGCACCTTGAGCCGTTGGGCGCGACCGGCCGCGATCTCGTCGAGCTGATCCTCGAGTTGCGCGGTGAAGTCGTAGTCGACGAGTTCGCTGAAGTGCTCCTCGAGCAGGCGTGTGACGGCGAACGCCAACCACGTCGGCACGAGCGCCGAGCCCTTCTTGAAGACGTAGTCGCGGGCGGTGATGGTCCGGATGATCGAGGCGTAGGTCGACGGGCGGCCGATCTCCAACTCCTCCAACTTCGCGACCAGGGACGGCTCGGTGTAACGGGCAGGAGGCCGGGTCTCGTGACCGGCGGCAGCCGCCTTGGCGACGTCCAACTCCTGGCCCTCGGCCAGGATGGGCAGGCGCGACTGGGCGTCGTCGGTGGCGGAGTCGTCGTCGTTGCCCTGAACATAAGCCTTCAGGAACCCGGGGAAGGTGATGGTGCGGCCCGAGGCGACGAGCCCCGCCGACTCGACATCCCCCAACGCCTCCGCGGGCAGCGCGGCATTGATCCTGATGGTGACGGACTCGCCGCGGGCGTCGGCCATCTGCGACGCGAGGGTCCGTCGCCAGATCAGCTGATACAGCCGGAAGGCGTCGCCGACGAGGCCCGTCTCGTCTGGGTGCTGGAACTGGTCACCCGATGGCCTGATCGCCTCGTGTGCCTCCTGGGCGCTCTTGACCTTGGAGGTGTAGACGCGCGGCTTCTCGGGCAGGAAGCGCTCCCCGAACAGCTCGCGGACCTGGTTGCGGGCCGCGGTGATCGCCTGCCCCGACAGCGAGACCGAATCGGTTCGCATATAGGTGATGAAGCCCTTTTCGTAGAGTTCCTGCGCCACCGACATCGCGCGTTGCGCGGAGAATCCCAGCTTGCGGCCGGCTTCCTGCTGCATCGTTGTCGTACGGAAGGGCTCGTAGGGACGCCTGGTGTAAGGCTTCGACTCGACCGAGGCCACCGAAACCGCGGCCTGTGGCAACTGTGCCGCAAGGGCTGCCGCCGTGGCCTCGTCGAGCACCACGGCGTCGACCGCCGTCAACTGGCCGGAGGAATCGAAGTCCCGCCCCTGGGCGATCTTCGCTTCACCGAGCGTGACGAGCCGGGCGGGGAAGTTACGGGGATCGCAGTCTGCACCCGCGTCCAGGACGATGTCGAGATCCCAGTAGGAGGCGGGCACGAACGCGATTCGCTCACGCTCCCGGTCGACGACGAGCCTTGTCGCCACGGATTGGACCCGCCCGGCCGACAGCCTCGGCATGACCTTCTTCCACAGCACCGGCGACACCTCGTAGCCGTACAACCGGTCGAGGATGCGGCGGGTCTCCTGCGCGTCGACAAGGTCGACGTCGAGGTCACGCGGATGCTCGACGGCCTCGAGGATCGCAGGCTTGGTGATCTCGTGGAACACCATGCGCTTGACGGGCACGTTCGGCTTCAGTTCCTGCAGCAGGTGCCACGCGATGGCCTCACCTTCGCGGTCACCATCGGTGGCCAGCAGCAGTTCGTCGACACCGGCGAGTTTGGTCTTCAGGTCCCTGATGGTCGCCTTCTTCTCGGCGGAGACCACATAGATGGGTTGGAAATCGTCGTCGACGTTGACACCGGTGCGCGCCCACTTCTCACCCTTGTATTTCGCGGGCACCTCCGAGGCGGAGGTCGGCAGATCGCGCACGTGACCGCGGCTCGACTCGACGACGTAGTCACGCCCGAGGTAGCCCGCGATCTTGGTCGCCTTGGTCGGCGACTCGACGATCACGAGACGCTTGGATGCCATCAGTTCAGCCCTTCCACGATTGGAAACACTCCCGAACAATAGCCTGCGGAGTCAATGACTCCCACCCGGGCACCACCCAGAAGGGGCAGACCGGCCGTTCATTTGCGACGGTTTCCGATCAGATACGCAGCAGCTGGTCTGCCAGCGCATCTCTGAGAGCGGGCAGGACGCTTGCCGCAAGATCCGAGGCATCCAATTCGAGCACCTGCGCGACGGCGCCGATCACCTGGCCGACCGTGAGGTCGCCGTCGAGCGCTCCGAGGACGGCGGCCAGCGCGGTGTCGGCCTTCACGGCCCGCAGCAGTCCGACGCGCTGCCGGAACACGACGTGTTCGGGGTCCTCAGCCCCCGGCTGCCCGATGGTTTCCTGTTCGACGGCCACGAGGGCCGGGCGCGAGGCGAGCAGTTGCCCGATGGGCAGCAGCGACGCGTCGACCGCGGCCCGGTTTCGGGCGAAGACCTCCCCCACCGGTTGGGCGACCTGGTGCGGCCAACTCTCAAACCGCAGTACCGGCTCAGGGCGATCGGTGCGGGTGATCAGCACCCAGCCCATCCCGATCGCACGGATCCCCAACCGGTCGAAGTAGGCGAGCCACTCGTCGTAGGCGGGCCGCCACCGCCTGGTGCCTGCGAGCCCGGCATCGGTCAGCCACATCTCGATGTAGGCGAAGACGTCGAGCCGCTCACGCTCGATGAACCAGGCGTCGCAGCCTTGGGGCACCCAGCCCCGCAGCCGCTCCTCCCATGCGTCGTCGAGGATGGCCCAGTTGGTGAGCAGTTGGAGGCTGCCGCCCGGCGTCAGGTGGTCGCCACAGCCGCGGACGAGGGTCTCGACGAGCCGGTCGCCCTCGAAGTTCGCCTCGCGGTAGGTGAGGGTTTCGGCGTCCGCAGTGGGTGGGCTCATCACGAACGGAGGGTTGGAGACGATCAGGTCGAACCGTTCACCGGCCACCGGCTCGTAGAGGGAGCCCGCCCTGAGTTCGATGTCGACCCGGTTCAGTTCGGCGGTGAACCGGGCGAGGTCGAGGGCGCGGGCGTTGACGTCGGTGGCGACGACCCGGTCGGCGTGGCGCCTCAGGTGCAGTGATTGCACGCCACAACCGGTGCCGAGGTCGAGCGCGCTGCCGACCGTCGTGCGCATCGTGATCTGCGCCAGCGTCGTCGATGCCGGCGAGACGCCCAGCACGTAGTCGGGGCGGGTCGGTGTCATGTTGAGGTCGAGCCCGGGGGTCAGGTCGCTGACAACCCAACCGGAGGCATCGTCATCGGGCGAACCGTAGGGCCGGATGTCGACGGCGGCACGGAGCCCCCCGTCGACGTGGCTCAGGAACCCGGCGGACGTCAGGGCCGCGACGTCGACGGCTTCGGCAAGTTGGTCCACCGGCACGCACTGCTGGAGGAGGAAGACCCTGATGAGGGCGGCCAGCGGATCGGCGGCTTCGCCCAGTGCGACGTCGGCGGGCACCGTCATGTTCCGGCCGAGCCCGGCCTGGCCAAGGTCGCCGATCCGGTCGAGCACGGCGTCGACGGTGTAGTTGGCACGCAACAGGTCGGCGCGCAGGCGTGGGGCGTCCGTCACCGGGGAAGGACCTGAGCTGCGGGGCACGTCGGGATCTTCAGGCACGGGTCAATCCTACGGAACTGCCAGATCCGACGCGCGGGCGTCAGGTCGCGTCGCCTACACCTTCCGGAGACGGTGCAGGCGTCGCCGCACATCGGGGCGGGTCGACCGGCCGGGGACCCATTGGGCCACCCATGGCAGGCTATCCGGAATCGTCACGATGCCGTCCTCGATCTTCGGGTACCGGCCGTCGAGCACCGCCTTCGCCGTCCTCCTGTCGGAGATGTCGCTGTTTCTCCACAGCGCGGTGAAGAGCGCTTCTACCCGCACCCTCGCCTGTCGGCAGTAGGCGTCGGCCAATTCGATGCCCTCGACGCCCTCGCCTGCCTCGGCCTTCGCCCGCACACAGCAGGCGGACATCGCGAAAAGCTCCGCCCCGATGTCCACGGCCCGTCCAAGGAATGCTTGACGGCGCTCCAGTCGTCCCTGCCAACGGGCCATGCCTGCGAAGATCTGGCGTGCGAGGCGCCGGGAGGCCCGCTCGACCCAGCGCACGTGCGGGGCCAACCTGCCGAAATCGGCGTAGGCGCCCGGGACAAGACCCGACCCGACGGTGAGGGTGGGCAGCCACCTGGCGTAGAACCCACCGGCCCGGGCGGCGGCCTCCGCCTTCTTGGCCAGCGCGGCCTCCGGGTCGATGATGTCGCCCGCCACGTCGAGATGCACATCGACGGCCTCGCGTGCGATGAACAGATGCATGATCTCGGTCGATCCCTCGAAGATCCGCATGATGCGTACGTCGCGCAGCAGTTGCTCGGCCTCTGCCGGGCGTTCGCCGCGCGCCTCCTGCGAGTCTGCGGTCTCGTAGCCGCGACCACCGCGGATCTGGACCAGTTCATCGACGATCCGCCAGGCGTGCTCGGACCCGAAGAGCTTGGCGATCGCCGCTTCGATCCGGAAGTCGTTGCGCTGGTCGTCGGCGAGCATGCAGGCGAGGTCGAGCACCGACTCGATGGCGTAGGTGGTGGCCGCGATGTAGGCGATCTTGGTGGCGATCGCCTCATGGTCGCCGACCCTGCGCCCCCATTGGACCCGCTCGGCAGACCAGCCCCTTGCGACGTTGAGCGACCACTTCGAGGACGCCACGCACATCGCGGGAAGGGAGAGCCGACCGGTGTTGAGCGTAGCCAACGCGATCTTGAGCCCCCGACCCACTCCCAAGAGGACGTTTGCGGCAGGCACCCTCACGCCGTCGAACCTGATGACGGCGTTCTCGATGCCACGCAACCCCATGAACGCGTTGCGGTTCTCCACGGTGATCCCCGGCGAATCCGCCTCCACGACGAAGGCGGTGACCCCACCCCTCTCCGTGTCGGTGGCCGGCACCCTGGCCATCACCACGAACAGCGTCGCGATGGTGGCGTTGGTGCCCCAGAGCTTCACGCCGTCGAGGATGTAGTCGTCGCCGTCGGGGCTGGCCGAGGTGGCGATCCGGGCCGGATCCGAGCCGACGTCGGGCTCGGTCAGCAGGAATGCGGACACCTCATCACCCGCGACACGCGGCAGGAACCGTCGCTTCTGTTCCTCGGTGCCGAACATCTTCACCGGCTGCGGCACCCCGATCGACTGATGCGCGGAAAGCAGCGCGCCGATCGACGGGTTGGCGGAGGCCAGGAGGGTCAGCGCCTTGCAGTAGTAATAGTTGGAAAGCCCGAGCCCGCCATACTCGACCGGGATCTTCATCCCGAAGGCCCCGAGGTCGACCAGGTCGGTGAAGGTCTCGTCCGGGATTGCGGACTCCCGCTCGATGCGGCGCCCGTCGATCCGGTCGGCAACCGCCTTGGCACGGGCGAGGAATGCCTCGCCCCGCCCGCGTGCGTCGTCGTCCGGCGTAGGCCAGGGATCGATCAGGTCGAGGCGCAGTCGTCCGAGGAACAGTTCCTTACCGAAGCTGGGCTTTGCCCAGTCCTTCTCTCTGGCCTCTTCGGCCACCCGGCGTGCTTCCCGTACGCTTGCACCCCTCAACGGGGCAGGTTTCGTGGTCTGGGTCGCGCTCATCTGTGCCCTCCTGCACCGCGTCACTGACCCATTACATGATACCCCGCGTACCGGTATTCCCGAAGCGCTTCGGTATCCCGCCTGCTACTTCGTCGAGTCCGTGGCCCCTTGCCAGAGGTTGATCCCCGCCACCCCGCCGTGCCGGTCGATCTCGGCCAACTCTTCGGGCGTGAAAACCAGGTTCCCCAACGCTTCGAGGTTGTCATCGAGTTGCGCCACGGACGAGGTCCCCAGGACCACCGAGGTAACCGAGGCGGCCCCCTGGTCACGCAGCACCCAGGCGATCGCCATGTCGGCGAGGCTCTGGCCGCGCTGCTCAGCGATGTCATTGAGCGCCCGGAGATGCTCGATGTTGTCGTCGGAGAGCAACCCAGGGTCCAGCGATTTCCCTTGGGTGGCTCGTGACCCCTCGGGGATTCCGTCCAGGTAGCGGCCGGTGAGCATCCCCTGCGCCAAGGGCGAGAAGGCGATCACGCCCATGCCGTTGTCCGCGGCCGATTGCAGCAGCGCCGGTTCGTCGTCCTCGACCCATCGATTGAGGATCGAGTAGGACGGCTGGTGGATCACGAGCGGGGTGCCCAGCGACTTCGCGATCGTCTGGGCCTGCGCCGTGAGTTGGGCCGAGTATGACGAGATGCCGGCGTACAGGGCTTTGCCGGAGCGCACGGCCTGGTCGAGGGCGGCCATCGTCTCCTCAAGCGGTGTCTCCGGGTCAGGGCGGTGGTGGTAGAAGATGTCGACGTAGTCCAGGCCCATCCGCTTGAGTGAGTCGTCGAGCGAGCTCAGGAGATACTTTCGTGACCCACCGAAGCCGTAGGGCCCCGGCCACATGTCCCAACCCGCCTTGCTCGAGATCACCAGTTCGTTGCGGTAGGGCTGGAAGTCTTCTGCCAGGATCCGGCCGAAGTTGATCTCGGCGGCACCGTAGGGCGGGCCGTAGTTGTTCGCCAGGTCGAAGTGGGTCACGCCACGGTCGAACGCGCGGCGCATGATGTCGCGTTGCGTCTGGAATGGCTTGTCATCCCCGAAGTTGTGCCAGAAACCGAGGGAGATCGCGGGCAGTTTCAGCCCCGAGACCCCGAGTCGTCGGTACAGCATGGATTCATAGCGGTCTTCTGCGGCGACGTATGTCATGGACCCAACCCTATTGCCGTGCTCCGTCAACATCGGGCAAGCACGCGCTCTGCGCATCAGTCGAGCGTGAGGCTTTCCAGAAACGCCCGGAGGTCCCGCGCCATGTCGACCGGCGCACCCGTGTCGGACTCCAACGACTGGAGCCACTGGATCTGCAGGCCGTCCATGAGCGCGACGACGGCGCGTGCGGCCCAGGCGGGATCGACTCCCTGCCGCAACCGTCCGTCGTCGCGGAGCTTGTCGAACGCCTCCCGGGCCATGCGCACGCTCAGCTCGTAATGCCCTGCGAAGAACGCATGCGCCGGATGCCGGGGCGAGGTCGCCTCACCCGAGAGCGCCGCGTACAACTCGACGATCGCCCGGCGCTTCCCGTTCCGCTCGACGAGGCGCACCAGGGCCTCAAGGTAGCTGCGACCTTGGGCCTTGTCCTCCGCCATCGCCTCAAGGTCCACCGCGTCGCGGTGGGCGAGAACCGCCGCCAACAGAGCATCCTTGGTGGGGAAGTGGTGCAGCAGACCCGGGTGGGTGATCCCGGCGCGCGCGGCAATCTGCCTGAGCGAGGCCCCGTAGTAGCCCACCTCGCTGAACTCGACGATGGCAGCCTGGACGATCTCGTCGCGCCTCGCTCGCCCGGAGGCATAGCTGCCGCGCCTGTTCGAGACGGCTGCTGGCGTGTGAGGCATGGGAAGAGCCTACGCCAGTGCGTCATGGGGAGAGGTTCCAGCGGCGGAGGTCGCCAAACCCCTACCGCGTGGTAGCATTAGACTCCTTACAGCGACCTGAGGAGCAAAGATGCCCACACCCACCCCGTTGTTCTCCTTGACCGACGTCGACGCGACCCTCGCAGCGCTCACCCTCGAGGAGAAGGCATCCCTGCTGTCTGGGGAGAACTTCTGGACCACCAAGGCGGTCACCCGCGGCGCGGAGACGCTCGTGCCGAGCATCTGGATGACGGACGGCCCCCACGGGTTGCGCAAGCAGGACGGGGTCGGCGACCACCTCGGCCTCGGCGACTCCGTGCCTGCCACCTGTTTCCCGACGGCCGTCACCCTCGGCTCTACCTGGGACACCGAGCTGCTGCACGAGGTGGGGGCGGCGCTCGGCCGGGAGTCGCGGGCGCAGGGGGTCGGCGTCCTGCTCGGCCCCGGCGCCAACATCAAGCGCGACCCTCGCTGCGGGCGCAACTTCGAATACCTCTCCGAAGATCCCGTGCTGTCGGGTGACCTGGCAGCGGCGATCATCCGGGGCGTGCAGTCCGAGGGCGTCGGCACCTCGCTGAAGCACTTCGCCGCGAACAACCAGGAGACCGACCGCATGCGGATCAGCGCCGAGGTCGATGCCCGTACGCTGCGCGAGATCTACCTGGCCAGCTTCGAGCGCGCCATCGCGCAGGGCGACCCGTGGACGATCATGTGCGCCTACAACCGGGTCAATGGAGTCTACGCGTCACAGAATGAGTGGCTGTTGAGCACGGTCCTCCGGAAGGAATGGGGCTGGGACGGCCTCGTCGTCTCCGACTGGGGCGCGGTGCGCGACCGGGTCGCAGCAGTGGTCGCCGGGCTCGACCTCGAGATGCCCGCCGTCGAAGGGCGAACCGACGCCGAGATCGTGGCGGCCGTCAGAAACGGCGAGATCGACGAGTCGGTCGTCGACGCGGCCGTGCGCAACGTCCTCGTCCTCGTCGCCCGCACCGTCGAGGGGGCCGGAGCGGCCGGCACGACGCCCGTCGACCACCCAGCCCATCAGGCCCTCGCGCGACGCGCCGCCGCGGCCGGGGCCGTCCTGCTGCGAAACGTTCCCGTCACCGGCCCCGACGGTTCCGCCGCTCCCTTGCTGCCGCTGACCCTCGACAAGGATGTCGCCTTCATCGGCGAGTTCGCACGCACCCCCCGCTACCAGGGCGCCGGGTCCTCACAGGTCAACCCGACCCGGCTTCGCAGCGCACTGGAGGTCGCACAGGAACTGCTCGGCACCGCGGTCCCGTTCGCACCAGGGTTCGCGATCGAGGAGGGCCCGGCCACCACCGCCAGCGGCGCCGAACTGCTGGGCGAGGCCGTGACACTCGCCCAGTCGACCCGCACCGTGGTGCTGTATCTCGGGCTGCCTGCCGCGGTCGAGTCGGAGGGCTTCGACCGCACGTCCATCGACCTGCCGGCCGACCAGGTCACACTCCTCGAAGCCGTGGCCGCGGTGAATCCACGGGTCGTCGTGGTGCTTTCCAACGGGGCCGTGGTGACGACGAGCGGGTGGCAGAGTGCCGCGCCAGCCGTCGTCGAGACGTGGCTGAGCGGCCAGGAAGGCGCGGCCGGCGTCCTCGACGTGCTGACCGGCGCCGTCAACCCGTCGGGCAAGCTCGCCGAGACCATCCCCGTGAGACTGGAGGACGTGCCTTCCTTCGGTAGCTTCCCTGGCGGGCTCGGCAGCGTCCGCTACGCCGAGGGGCTGCTCGTCGGGTACCGCTGGTACGACACGCGACGCGCCCCGGTGGCCTACCCGTTCGGTTTCGGGCTCTCGTACACGACGTTCGAGATCGATCAGGTTGAGGCGACGGTGTCGAGCGGCACCGGCGGAGAGGCCGTCGAGGTGCGCGCCCGGGTCACCAACACGGGCCAGCGGGCAGGGGCAGAGGTTGTCCAGGTCTACGTGAGCGACTCTGACAGCGCAGTCGAACGACCCCAACAGGAGCTGAAGGCGCACGCGCGGGTCGAACTGGCGCCTGGCGAGTCCCGCGTCGTCTCATTCGAGCTCGGCCATCGGGACTTCGCGTTCTGGCACCCGATTCTGGAACGCTGGACGGTGGAAGGCGGCGAGTTCACGATCAATGTCGGCTCGTCATCCCGGGACATCGCCGCGCGGGTCCGGGTGTGCCTCGACGGCGACGACATCACACTGCCGGTGACCCTGGCCTCAACGGCCGCCGACCTCCGACGCCACCCGGTCGTCGGTGACGAGTTCACCCGGCTGCTCGGCACCGACCTCGGCCAGATGACCGCCATGGTCGACGACATGCCGCTCGAGTCGCTCATATCAATGCACCTGATCCCGATCACCCGCGAGGAAGGGTTCGAACTGGCCGAGCGCGCCAACGCCACCCGAGCCTGACGACCCAGACGGGCGGGGCGCCGTCGAAACAAGGCCCCGCCCTGTCCGGCAACATTTTGTCCAAGCCTGGCAGCGCAGCAAGGGCTCCACGCGACGACGAGTTAGGAAACGAAACGATGGACAAGCTGCTCTACGGCTCGGCCTACTACGCCGAGTACCTGCCATATGACCGTGTCGACACCGACATGGCGATGATGCATGCGGCCCACCACAACGTGGTGCGGATCGCCGAATCGACGTGGAGCACGCTGGAGCCGCAGCCGGGTGTGTTCGACTTCACGCAGGTCGACCGCGCGCTCGATGCGGCCGAGGCGGCAGGCATCTCGGTGATCGTCGGCACCCCGACCTATGCCGTCCCCGCCTGGCTCGTCGCGAGCCATCCCGACGTCCTGGCCGAGACCGCGTCCGGGCCGGGCCGCTACGGCGCCCGGCAGATCATGGACATCACCAACCCGGCCTACCTCTTCCATGCCGAACGCGTGATCCGGGAACTGCTCGGCCACACCGCCCGCCGGGGCGCCGTCATCGGGTTCCAGATCGACAACGAGACCAAGCACTACGGCGTCGCCTCCCTCGACGTACAGCGCGCATTCGTCAAACACCTGCGCACCCGCTTCGACGACGACCTTGTCGCCATGAACGCCGCGTTCGGGCTCGACTACTGGTCGAACCGGATCGACGCCTGGGAGGACTTCCCCGACGTGCGCGGCACGATCAACGGCTCGCTCGCCGGCGCCTTCGAGTCATTCCGACGAGGGCTGGTCGACGAGTTCCTTGGCTGGCAGGCCGGGATCGTGCGCGAATACGCGCGGGCGGACCAATTCATCACGCAGAACTTCGACTTCGACTGGGCCCCCGGTTGGTCGTATGGCCTGCAGCCGTCGGTGAACCACTTCACCGCCGCCCGCGCGGTCAGCCTTGCGGGCACCGACATCTACCACCCGACCCAGTCGAGCCTGACCGGCCGCGAGATCGCCTTCGGTGGCGACATGACGCGCTCCATCAAGGGCGGGGAGAACTATCTCGTGCTCGAAACCCAGGCGCAGGGCCAGATGGGTTGGCTGCCGTTCCCCGGCCAGCTTCGACTGCAGGCCTACAGCCACCTCGCCAGCGGGGCCCTCGGCGTCATGTACTGGCACTGGCATTCCATTCACAACTCGTTCGAAACCTATTGGAAGGGCCTGCTCAGCCACGACTTCGAACCGAACCCCACCTACCTGGAATCCGGTGTTGTCGGGGAGGAATGGGACAGGCATTGCGCCTCTTTGGTCGGGCTGCGCAAGACCAACCGGGTCGCGGTGATGGTGAGCAACGAGTCGCTGACCGCGTTGCAGTGGGCCACGATCGAGACCGGGTTCCCGAATGGAATCTTCGGGACTTCGATCAGCTACAACGACGTACTGCGCTGGGTCTACGACGCGCTGTTCGACCTGAACGTCGAGGTAGATTTCATCCCCGTCGACGCCACCGACCTGCATCGCTATTCCATGATCCTCACCCCCGCTCTCTACACCTCACCGGAGTCGATGCTCAACGGGCTCGCCGACTTCGTCCGGGACGGCGGGCACCTGGTCTCGACGTTCCGCCTGGGTGTGGCGGACGAGCACGTCAAGGTGTGGCACGACAAGGCGCCCCATGCGTTGACGACGACGTTCGGGATGACCTACAACCAGTTCACGAAGCCGGACGGCGCCCGACTGAAGCCGTGTGGGGCGCTCGGAAACGCCACCTCGATCGTGGACAGCGAGGCGCTGCACCTACTCGAACTGCTGCGGCCCGCCGAGGGCACCCAGGTGCTGGCGACCTACGACCACCCCGCCTGGGGCGATTACGCGGCGATCACCCGCAACGCCGTCGGGGAGGGCACCGCCACCTATCTCGGGACGATGACCTCCCCGGAAGCGCTGCGCGAAGTGCTCGAACTCACGTTGCGCGGGGCGGGCTTGTGGGGCTGGGCCCAAGACCTGTCGTCGTCCACACCGACGGTGCGGGTGCGTCGCGGCGTCAACGCCAGGGGCAATGAGGTCACGTACCTGCTCAACTACTCCGGCAGCCCGGTCTCGCTCCCCAGCCCGGTCGAAGGGGCCTCGGTGCTGAGTGGGGGCGAGTGGATCAGGACGGGCGGAGACCTGAGGATCGAGGCTTGGGACCTGGCCATCTTGGAGGGCTGATCCGCACCAATTGCCGGGCATCCGCCCCCTGCGACGGTTGAGCCGCCTCGCGCGTCGGTTGAGCCGCCTGGGTGTCGGTTGAGCCGCCTTGCGAGGAACGAGCAAGGCGTGACGAAACCACCCCGCGCCCGGTGCAGCAACCCGACCACAACATCTTGAGAGACTC
>NZ_FQZG01000123.1 GCF_900141915.1 Tessaracoccus bendigoensis DSM 12906
CGTTTTCAGCAGACGATGCCCAGCCGACGGCGTTGACTTGCAAATCCTGCTCAAACCCGCGGCCAGCCAAAGCCCGAAGAGTCCTTCAGCCGCCCTGGCCTGCGTGCCGTGGTGTAGCTTCCTTGCATGCGCGTCGCCTTCATCTCGCTGCACACCTCCCCTGCCGAGCGGGCCGGCACCGCCGACGCCGGGGGCATGAACGTGCTCATCCGCGCCCTTGCCGGGGCCCTGCAGAAGACGGGGGCCCAGGTCGAGTTCTTCACCCGGCGCTCCAGCCCTGAGCAGGGCGACACGGTCACGCTCGACGACGGGCTGATCGTCCACCACGTCACCGCCGGGCCGATGCGTCCGCTCCCGAAGAGCGAGATCGACGCGTACATCGACGAGTTCCGAGACAACCTCGGCGCCCTCGACCGGTTCGACGTCGTCCATTCGCACCACTGGATGTCGGGGGTGGCCGCGCTGCCGTTGGCCCGCGCGGCCGGCATCCCGCACGTCATGACCTTCCACTCGGTCGCCGCGCACCCGAACGCGTCCCTGCACGAGGGCGAGCCGGCCGAGACCCCGGCCCGGCTGGCAGGCGAGGTGACCTGCGCGACGCAATCCGACCTGGTCATCACGGTTTCGAGGCACGAGGCCGCCGTCGTCATCGGCCGCTGCCAGGCCGAGCCCGAACGCGTCGTCGTGGTCCGCCCAGGCGTCGACACCGTCCTGTTCCATCCAGCCGACCCGGGCGACCCCTGGGTACCGGCGCCCGGCGTCACCCCCGGCTACCTCCTGTTCGCCGCGAGGTTGCAACCCTTGAAGGCGCCCGACGTGGCGATCGGCGCGCTGGCACAGCTACCCGAGGCAGGCCGCCCCGACCTCGTGATCGTCGGGCAGGCCTCACCCGATTTCGCCGACTACGAGGCCGAGTTGCACCGTCTGGCAGTGGCGAGCGGGGTCGCCGACAAGGTGTTCTTCCTGCCTGGCCAGGGTCGCGACGACTTCGCCGAGACGCTGCGTCACGCGTCCATCCTGCTGGTGCCTTCGTACTCGGAGACGTTCGGGCTGGTCGCGCTGGAAGGATCAGCCTCAGGCGTGCCCGTCGTGGCGGCCGCCGAAGGGGGCTTGACCGAAGCCATCTGCAACACCCACACCGGCATCCTCGTACCCACCCACGATCCGGGCGACTGGGCCAAGGTGATCGCGTCGCTGCTCGCAGACCCGGCCCGGCGGGCGGAGTTGGCCACCACCGGTCGACGGCGGGCCGAGTCGATGACCTGGGATCACGTGGCCGAACGCACCCTGGCCGCATACCGCAAGGCCTGCACATCGGGACGCCGCGTGGCCTTCCTGCACGCGCACCCCGACGACGAGACGCTGGCCTCCGGCGCGTTGATCATGCACCTGATCGACGAGGGCCTCGAAGTGTCGGTGCTGACGGCGACCCGCGGCGAGATGGGCGGCGTCGTTCCCGGACCGCTGACAAGGCTCGAAGGCACCCCGGAGTTGCAGGAGCGGCGTGAAGCGGAGTTGGCTGGGGCGCTCGCCGAGTTGGGGGTCCGCGCGCACGCCTATCTGGGCCACCCGCCCGCGCGGGCCGATTCCGAACCTCGCCGCTACCTCGATTCCGGGATGCGCTGGATTGAGGAGGGCCTGGCCGGCCCCGGCGACGAAGCGGACGAGCGGTCGCTCACTCTCTCCGACCTGGCAGAGGAGGTCGCCGACGCGGTCGAGTTCCTGAGATACGCCCGCGCCGAACTGGTGGTCAGCTACGACGACGACGGGGGGTACGGGCACCCGGACCACTGCCGGATGCACGCCGTCGCGAAGATCGCAGCGGCAGACTTGGGGTTGCCGTTTGCAGCCCTGACCTCGAGCAGAGAATTGGCGGCCCAGTGGTTCCGACTGGACGACCTGCTGCCGAGGGTCGCCAAGGCCCTCCGGCACCACCGCACCCAACTCACCGTCCACGACGACGGCTCGACGATCACCCATTCGGGTGGACAGACCGAGCAGATACTGACGTCCGTAGGGCTGCGCGGATCCTTCCCCCGCCTGCCCTGACCCACCCCCGCCTTGCGAGCCGACGAGGGTAGGCTGTCGACCATGCGCCTGCTCCTAATCCGCCACGGACAGACGGATGCCAACGTCAACCGTCTGCTCGACACCGCATACCCGGGCCTGCCCCTCAACGACCTCGGCCTGAGCCAGGCCGAGGCCCTGGTCGAGGCCCTCGAGCAGGAGGAGATCGATGCCATCTACGCTTCGATCCTCACCCGTGCCCAGGAGACGGCCGCACCTCTGGCGAAGGCACGGGGAATCGACGCGGTCGTCCTGGACGGTGTGCATGAGATCTCGGCCGGGGTCGAGGAGATGAACTCCGACTGGACCAGGTACGTCAACGTGCTGCTCTCCTGGGCACCAGACAATCTGGACGTCGGGCTGGAAAACGGTGAGACCGCGCGCGAGTTCCTCTCCAGGTTCGATGCCGCGATCGCACAGATCGAGGCCGAGGGTCATGATCGGGTGGCGCTGTTCAGCCACGGCGCCGCACTCCGGGTATGGGCCATCACCCAAGACCCGTCATTCGCCCGACACAACGCCAGCGAGTTGGAAAACACCCAGTGGATCGTCCTCAACGGCAGCACATCGGGGGGCTGGAAGGTCGAGCGCTGGGCCAGCTACGTGGCCCCGTCCGACGTATAGATGACCGACGAGGGCGCGCAGTACCGCGACGAGGAGTTGCCCTACAAGCGCATCGATCGTCACTGGGCCGAGCTGCTTCAGGAGTTGCGCGTCACGCAGGCGGGTGTCCAGATCCTGGCCGGCCTGCTCTACACCGTCCCGTTCCAGCCCGGCTTCGCAGCTCTCGACGGTTGGCAGCGGGCCGTCTACCTGGTTGCCGTTTCTCTGGCGACCCTGGCCGCCGCCCTGCTGATCGCACCGGTCGCCTTCCACCGGGCCATGTACCGGCGACGCCTCCGTCCGGAGTTGATTGACGTGTCCAGCCGGTCAGCCAAGCTGGGCCTCGCCATGCTGGCGTTGAGCCTGGTCGCCGTGGTGACGTTGGTGTTCAGCGTCGTGTTGGCACCGGTCGCCGGGCTTGTCGCCGGAGGCGTTTCGCTGCTGGGATTCGCCTTCCTCTGGCTCTGGCTGCCCGCCCGTCTGGCACACGGCGCCCCGATGTTTGACGAGGACTGAGTCGCCGTCGGGCTATCACCATGGCCTGACGGAGCGGTACCGCTCGACCACCTCGGGGGCTTTGCCGTGGCCCCAGAGTGGGGTAGAGGCCAGCGGCCAAGCCGGGGGTTCTTCTCCCCCACCTGCGGCCCAGGCCGCCTGCCGGGCCGCGCCGAGGGCCACGTACTCACCGGCGGCAGGCATTTCCACAGGTGCCGCGAACAGCTCCGCCGCGACGGCCTGCAGCGCGGGTGAGGCCGCGGCCCCGCCTGTCAGAAGCACCCGATCGACCCTGGCGCCGCCGTCCGTCAGGCACGTCAGCGCGTCGACCAGAGAGCAGACGATGCCCTCGACGGCGGCGCGCGCCAGGTTGGCGGGGGTCATCGAGCCGAGGGTAAGGCCGTGTAGCGTGCCGGTCGCTTCTGGCAGATTCGGGGTGCGCTCACCCTCCAGGTAGGGCACGAAGACCAGCCCGCCTGAGCCGCTGTCGGCCGAGAGCGCCAGGTCGCTCAGCCGGGCGTGGTCGACGTCGAGGACACGGGCGGTGGCGTCGAGGACGCGGGCCCCATTCAGGGTGCACACCAGGGGCAGGAACCTCCCCGTCGCGTCGGCGAACCCCGACACCAGCCCGGACACGTCGCGGCTCGGCACGTCGGAGACCCCGCAGACGACCCCGGATGTGCCGATGCTGGCCACCACGTCCCCGGCGACCAGGCCCATCCCGAGTGCAGATCCGGCGTTGTCGCCCATTCCCGCGCCGAGGTTGACCTGGCGTCCACCCAGCACCCCGACGCCGACGACCTCGTTCGGCGCGGCCACGCGCGGCAGCACGATCCGGTCGGCGGCGTCATCGTCGATGCGCAACGCGGCGGCGAGGATGTCGCGGCGGTACTCGTTGGCTCCGGCGTCGAAGTATCCGGTGCCTGACGCATCCGAGCGGTCGGTGACCAGGTCGTCGAGTCGGCCGGTCCCGAGCAGTTTCCAGGTCAGCCAGTCGTGCGGGAGCGCGACGGCGGCCACCCGGGAGGCGTTTTCCGGCTCGTGGTCGGCGAGCCACCTCAGCTTCGTGACGGTGTAGGAAGCAACCGGCACCGATCCGACGGCGTCCGCCCACCAGCGCGCCCCCCGAACGGCGTCGCCGTCTCCGAACTCGACGATGAGGTCGGCGGCGGCCTGCGCCGAGCGGGTGTCGTTCCAGAGCAGCGCGTCACGGATCACCTGGCCCTCTGCGTCGAGGCAGACCATGCCGTGTTGTTGCCCGGCGACGGCTGCTGCGGCGACGTCGTCCAGGTCGACCTGGGCTGCGGCCTCTTGGAGCGCGTCCCACCAGGCGGAGGGGGCGACCTCGGTGCCCGCCGGGTGTGGGGCGCGTCCCGTGGCGACGATCTGCCCGGTGTCGCCGTCGACAACGACGACCTTGCAGGACTGCGTCGACGAGTCGATGCCAACCAGTTTCGTCATTTTGTGCTCCTTCGCAACTAATACGGGAAGATCATAGAACAACCGGGGTCGTTTCCGGCACTTCCCCGATCCGACCTCCTGCCGATGCCCCATAGACTGGCCGGTATGAGCAAGTTCAGCATCTTTATCAAGGCCGCGGGCGGCGTCATCGCCACCAGCATCGCCCTGCTGACCGCCCTTCGGGAGAACCCGCAGATCGGGCAGGGCATCGATTCGGCGATCGAGAAGCTGAAGTCGGCAACCAACTCGGAGAACCCGAAGCTGAGGTTTGACGCGAAGATCGCCGCGATCGACGCCGCCGCCGACGCCGTCGAGGTGCACTTCCCAGGGTCGGCCGAACCGGCACGTTGGCGTCGTCAGGCCCAGGGGCTGCGGATGCGGGGGGAGTTGGCTTGGAACTCGAACACCGGGTCGGCCCAGCGCAGGGCGATGAAGGCGCTCAACTCTGAGACGGCCGAGGTGTTGGGTGGGGTGAACGCGAGGTTGGTCGAGTTGCAGGCCGACCAGCAGGAGTTGTCTGACTGACGTCGTCGGTGGATGGCTGTGGCTGGGGCCGCGGGGGGCTGCGGCTGGCCGCGGGTGGGGCTGTGGCTGGCCGCGGGTGGGGCTGTGGCTGGCCCCGGGTTTGAGCAGGATCCGCAAGTCAAAACCCCC
>NZ_FQZG01000065.1 GCF_900141915.1 Tessaracoccus bendigoensis DSM 12906
GTTACAGCGAACTCGGGAAACGTGCCGAGGCGTTGCCCCCAACCCAGGAATCGGTAACCATCTACCAGGGGTTGGCTGAGCAGAATCCCGCGTTCCTACCAGACCTCGCTATGTCGTTGAACAACCTCGGCAACCGCTACAGCCAGGTCGGTCGTGATCCGCAGGAGGCTTGGCGTGAGGCCGTTTCGGACAGCGACGGGAAGAGCCGGGCGCTGCTCCAGTTCTTCAGGCTCAGGTACGCAGAGGCTGGTCACGTTGAGGCGCCGGGCTGGCTAATCGATGCCCTCAGGCAGGCAGACGATCCCGGAATCGTCGCGGCGCTGCACGCGGAGGGGCGGCGGCACCGTCTCGCCGGTCCTGACAAGTTCGACCTGTGTTGGACAGAGGTCACCGGCAAGGCGACCCCTGGTTGGCTCGCATTGGATCCGGCCTTGGTCGAGTCCGCGGAGGCTTGGAGGTCGACGCCGACCTACCATACCGAACGTGACCACCTCCTCGCCCATCCCGAGCTACTGCCCCCCGAGTCAGAGCCCGCCGTCGCGGAGGCACTCCTCGGTCTCGACGATCAGGAAGTCAACAGGTACCGCACCTTGCTCCAATTGGCTCGCGAACGCGGCGTGGCAGAGGCCTACGCGGCGTTCCTGTCTACGTTGTCCGAGCCTGCACCACAGGAGGAACCATGACCGCCCCGCCCAAGGACCTCGTCGTCGTGCTGCCCGGCATCCTGGGCTCGACACTGCACTTGGACGGCAGACCAATCTGGGAGCCATCTGGCGGCGCAGTGCTGAACGCGCTCGGAAGGTTGGGTGGCCGTGGGATCAGGTCGCTGATCCTTCCTGCCGGGATCGGTGACAATCCCGCCGACGACGGCATCACCCCCGGACAGCTGATGCCCGACGTGCATGCGATCCCCGGCATCTGGACCCCGATCAAGGGGTACGACGACACGCTCAAGAGGCTGCGCGCTCTTGGCTACAGTGAGCCCTCCGCTGCACGTCCGGGCAACCTGCTGCCATTGGCGTATGACTGGCGGCTTTCAAATCGATATACGGCCAGGTGGATGGCACCTATCATCCAGCGGGAACTCGCCCGGTGGCGCTCCCAGGGTGGCCACTACGCCGACGCGCAGGTCGTGTTCTTGTGCCATTCCATGGGAGGCCTGGTCGCCCGCTGGTATGCCACGCATGAGGGAGCCGATCACACCCGCAAGATCATCACGCTCGGCACGCCCTACAGGGGCTCGATGAAGGCCGTCAATCAACTCGTGAACGGCGCGCCAAGGCTCCTGGGGCGGCTCGGCGCCACGATCACCGCCCTGGCACGCTCCCTGCCTGCGGTCCACCAGCTGCTTCCCAGCTATGCCTGCGTCATCGCCGGTACCGGCGAACCGACCCACCTCGATCCCGGCAAACTCCCGGACGTCGACTGGGCGATGGCATCCGACGGGCTCAGTTTCCACGCCGAACTGGAAGAAGCGGAGGCGCTTCAGGACGACTTCAGGAACCGCATCCACCCAATTGTCGGCACCCACCAACCCACTGCGACCACGCTGCAGACCAACGGAACCAGCATCTGGATCCATGACGGCTACGACGGCAACAACTTCTTCGGCGACTCCACCGTCCCGTTGCCCGGTGCAACACCCAAGGGCGTCCCGCTGGATTCGAACATCATCCGACGCGTGCCAGACAAGCACGGCAACCTGCAGCGCAATAAAGCCGCACTCGACGAGGTCGAGGGCATCCTCACCGCACAACCGGTGGTCATCAAGGGCCCAAAGCTGACGGAACCAAGCGTCGAAGTTCCCGAACTGGTCCATCCAGGCGAGGGCATCAGCGTCCACGTCGCCGTTCCGCCCAGTATCAGAGTCGGCCTCCACACCACCCTGACTCCCGACGACCCCACGAGCCGCGTTCGCGGCAGGACGCAGGTCCTACGACTAAAAGACGGCGAGGCACGCGCCCATTTCGAAGACGTCGTACCCGGAAGCTACACCCTAACGGTTTCGGGAACCTCACCAAGCGCTGCGGTAGCGTCCGTCACAGCCACCGTCCTCGTCTGGGACCCAGACTTCACCCTCGATTCGTGATTCAATACGCCAGATGCATGGTGGGATCGGTTCGCGATGATTCCGATTGCTCATCACGTCACTTGCTCTGAAACGACCGCGCGCAAAATCACACCCCCTCGGTAGGCCGGGCAACGGGTGACACGGGTCGCGGACGGCAACGTCAAGGCCTGCTACCAGGCGCACGATGCGCTCAACCCTCCCCTGCCGTCGACGATCAAGGAGCGGTCGACGAGATCCTCGACGAAGTCGTCCAAGGTGAATGACGATGATTTCGCTGGGCCGAAGGCCAGCACTGGCCGCGAGCCTTGACCCCCAGGCGAGGATCAAGCGGACCAAGAACCAAAGCCCAAGACGCCTACCGGGACCGGACCGGGCGGGCCCCCCCTTACTGCCTGTCGCTGTAAGGGGCGCCTCGGATACTTCTGTTGGCATCGGTCGCCAGCAAGAAGGTGCGCGGCGGCGTCGCCTGGTCGTTGGTGGATCTTTACGCGGCGGCGCAGTTGCTCGACGTCGAGCCGGCCAATCTGTTGCCGAGCCGGGAGATGGTGAAGGCCCCGGTCGTCAGGACCGGGGCCTCCGTTTCGTACACCACCAGGGACTCGAACCCTGAACCCATTGATTAAGAGTCAATTGCTCTGCCAGTTGAGCTAGTGGTGCGCGCGAGAGGTAACTTTACGGTGACCGGTGGCCAGTTGTCCAATCGAGGTCTTGGAGGGTTGCCCTCGTCGATGAGGGAGGCAGTGGTCGGTTCTCGTGGCGTGACGGGTCAGAATCGGCCAGTGGTCGATTCTCGGGAGCGTCGGCGGGGGATCCGGGGGTGCCAGTGGGAGGCGGTGGCCGCTTTTCGTGGCGTGACGGATCAGAATCGGCCAGTGGTCGATTTTCGCGGACCGGGCGGGGGGAACGGCGCCGGGCGGGGAGAACGGCGCCTGGCGGGGGAACGGGCGGGGGAGCGGCGGGGGAACGGACGGCGGACGGGCGGCTGGGGACCGGCGGCGAACCGGGCGGTGGGATCGGGGGCGCCGGATACAGCACAGCGCCGCGTTGCTAGGGTCAGGTGTCGAACGACATCAGGAGGACCAGGTGACATCAGTGAAGAGTGACCCGGCGCGAAGCATCGGCGGAGGGCTCGTTGTCGGCGCCTACGCGGCCTCACCCGCGCATCAGTCTTGGGACCCGGAGGCCGAGTCGGCCTTCTTCGAAGCCCTGGCCGCGATCGACGGCGTCAGCGCCTTCGAGTTGCCGTGGACCGGCAGCATCCACCCACACGATGACGCCTGGCTCCACGCCAACTTCCCGGCCGGACTGCGCGCCGTGATCACCGACATCCCCTTCACCATGGGCAGGCTGGGCGCCAACCCGGACTTCGGGCTCGCCTCGCTGGATTCGGACGGGCGGCAGGCCGCGGTGCGCGAGGTCGCCGTCCTCCGCGACGGGGTCGCCGCGTTCAATGCCGCGCAGGGACGTGAGGTTGTGGGCGTCGTCGAACTCCACACCGCCCCCCGCGGGCAGCGGGGCGCTGTTGGCCCGCTGGCGGAGTCCCTTGCCGAGATTGCAGGCTGGGACTGGGGAGAGGCCGACCTGGTCATCGAACACTGCGATGCCCACAGCCCCGAGCACGCCCCGGAGAAGGGATTCCTGCCCTTGGCCGACGAACTCGACGCCATCGACGAATCCGGGGCCGATGTGGGCATCACCTTGAACTGGGCCCGCTCCGTCATCGAGACCCGCGACATCCTCACCGCCGACGCGCACGCCAGGCTCGCCGCGGCCCGAGGCAGGCTACGCGGGGTGATCGCCTCCGGGGTCGCCCCAGTCGAGACCGCCTTCGGCTACCCGTGGATCGATGCCCACCTGCCGTTCGCGGTGACGGAGGAGACCCCGTCGGGTGAGCCGGCGTCGCTGATGACGCCCGAACTCATCGGGCAATGGTGGCAGGCGACTGGCGGATCGGTCTGGACCGGCGTGAAGGTGGGAGCCACCGCCGCCATGACGCTGCAGCAGCGGATCACACTGGTGGCCGAGTCCGTCGCGGCGCTGCGGAGGGTGAGCGTCCCGACGACGAGGTGATCAGGGGCGGGGGTTGTGCCGGTATCGCAACTTTCCTGCGCGCCTAGTCGCGTCCCGGTAGCTTGTTCTCAAGGGGCCAATGGTGGACCCCTGAGAGGAGCATGATGACGCATCCACAACGACGGGTCGGGATAGTCGCGGCGATGGCTCTGAGCCTGGCTCTGACGGGCTGCCTGCAGGACCCCAATCCGCAGAGTCAAAGTGGCGGCGGGGGTGACTTCGTAGCCTCGGGCGGCACAACCGACAGCGACAAGCTGGTCACGATCTTCGGCGCCTTCGGCGGCGACGAGGCCGAGGGCTTCCGCGACGCGCTCAAGGCCTTCGAGGAATCGTCGGGAATCACGATCGAATACAACAACTCGACAGACTTCACCACGTTGATAAAAGCGCGTGTGCGCTCCGGTGACACGCCCGACATCGCGATCTTCCCGCAGCCCGGCGGACTGGTCGAGCAGGTCGAGGACAACCAGATCCAGCCCATCGACACCTATCTCGACTACGACGCCATCAACTCGACGCTGATCCCCGGCTTCCTCGACGCCGCCCGGGTCAACGGCCGCGTCTACGGCGCGCCGATGCGCATGGCCGTCAAGTCGATCGTCTGGTACCCGGCGTCGTACGAAGCCACGGGACAGCCGACCGAGTTCGAATCGGTCCAGCAGATGCAGAGCATCGGGGACGAGATCAAGGCCTCGGGCACCGCGCCCTGGTGCGTCGGATTCGAATCCGGCCCCGGCACCGGATGGCCAGGCACCGACTGGATCGAAGAACTGATGCTTCGCATGTGGGGCCCGGACGTCTACGACCAGTGGACCAGCCACAAGATCCCCTTCAACGACGAACGCGTCATCGCGGCGTTCGACGAACTCGACAAACTCCTGTTCACCGACGGCAACACCTACGGTGGCCGCAAGGGCATCCTCGCCACGGCATTCGGCGACACCATGAATGCGGCATTCGAGACGCCGCCCAAGTGCTACTGGATGCGCCAGGGCAACTTCGTCTCCGGGATGTTCCCGCAGACCGTCCAGGCCGAGTTGGACACCGCCGTCGGCACCACCGTGTTCCCGCCCTACGAGGGCGGATTCGCCGGGCAGCCGATCCTGGGCGGCGGCGACATCGCGGCACTGATGAACGGCGACGACCCGGACGCCATCGAGGTCATGAAGTTCCTCACCAGCGACCAGTTCGGCGGGGAATGGGCACAGCGGGGTGGCTGGCTGTCACCGCACAAGACGTTCGACGCCACCCAATATCCGGATGACACCACCCGGAGCATCGCCGAGATGGCCGCCAATGCGGACGTGTTCCGCTACGACGGTTCGGACCTGATGCCCAACGCGGTCGGCGGCGGCACATTCTGGAGCGGCATGGTCGACTTCACGTCGGGTTCGAAGACGGCACTGGAAGTGACCACCGCCATCGAGAACTCGTGGCCCAAGTGATGAGCACCGTCACGCAGACGGCGGTGCAGAAACCGCCCAAATCGGGCAAGGCGCAATCGCCCGCCGACCCGAAACGGATCGTGATCGGAGCCGTTTCACTGGTCCTGGTCGGCTGGTTCATCGGCAACGGCTTCCTCGCGTTGGCCTACTATCCGGAATGGTTCGCATTCGGGGTACCGGTTCTCGACAAGATCATCCAGGCGCTGCTGGCGATGGTGCTGGGCATCGGCGGCGCCGTGCTCTTCTTCTACTGCATGAACGTGTTCGTGCAGGGACTTCCTGGCAGGCTCGGCCAGTTCCTGATGCCGTACGCATGGATCCTGCCCGGCTACTTCACCATCGGATTGCTGCTGCTCTATCCGACGATCCAGACGGTCAACTATTCCTTCGCCAACGAAGACTCGACGGCCTATGTGGCGCCGTTCTACAAGAACTTCCAAGAGGTGCTTTCCTCCGACGAGTTCATCCGCACGATCGGAAACAACGTCCTCTGGCTGCTGATCGTGCCGGCGACCACCGTCGTGATCGGCCTCCTGGTGGCGGTGTTGGCCGACCGGCTGGCGCCAAAGGGTGAGGCGGTTTCGAAGTCGCTGATGTTCATGCCGATGGCGATCTCGTTCGTCGGGGCATCGACCATCTGGGGCTTCATCTACGACTACCAGTCGGGCGATACACAGATCGGACTGCTGAACGCGATAGTCACCTCGTTCGGCGGCGAGGCCCAGTCCTGGCTGACCATCGACAGGTTCGCCCTAAACAGCATGCTGCTGATGGTGATCGTGGTCTGGCTTCAGGTCGGCTACGCCATGGTGCTGTTGTCGACGGCGATCAAGGGCGTGCCGGACGACACGCTGGAGGCGGCGCGCATCGACGGCGCCACCGAGGTCAAGATCTTCTTCCAGATCGTCATCCCACAGATGAAGGGCACGATCATCACCGTGTTCGTCACCGTGTTCATCATGGTGATGAAGATCTTCGACATCGTCTACGTCATGACCAACGGCAACTTCAAGACCAACGTGATCGCGAACCTGTTCTTCCAGGAACTGTTCGTGCAGCGAAACGCTGGAAAGGCGTCCGCTATCGTCGTGATCCTGTTGGTCGCCGTGATCCCGGTGCTCATTTATCAGGTGCGTCACTTCAAGCGTGAGGAGTCCGAGCGATGAGCAAGGCAGACACGGAATACAAGCGCAGTTGGGTCTCGATCATCGTCATGACGGTGCTGTGCATCATCTGGCTGATCCCGACCGTCGGTCTGCTGGTGACGTCCTTCCGTAACATCGACCTGATCAACAGCTCAGGCTGGTGGACCGGTCTCCTCGGCCCATTCACTGCGGAGAACTATGCGGGTGTGTTCGCCAAGACCGACATGGGCACGTCGTTCATCAACTCGATCGCGGTGGCGGTACCGGCCACGATCATCCCGATCACGCTGGCCGCATTCGCCGCTTACGCGTTCACGTTCCTGGAGTTCAAGGGCCGTGACTTCCTGTTCGTCTCGATCGTGGCGGTCATGGTGGTGCCGATCCAGGTGGCGCTCCAACCGATGCTGGACATGCTCGGCCCCCGCGGCATCAACATCTCCGGCCAGTACCTGGCGGTGTGGCTGCTGCACGCCGGCTTCGGCATGCCGCTGGCGATCTACACGCTGCGCAACTACATGACGACGCTGCCGCGCTCGATCATCGAGTCGGCGAAGGTGGACGGGGCGTCGCACTTCCAGACGTTCTGGAGGCTGGTGTTCCCGATGTCGACCCCGGCCATCGCCGGTTTCGCGATCCTGCAGTTCCTGTGGGTGTGGAACGACCTGCTGATCGCGATGATGTTCCTGAAGCCGCAGAACGCGACGGTGATCGTTTCGCTGTCGAGCATCATGGGCACGCAGGGCCAAGGTTGGGAACTGCTGACGGCCGGCGCGTTCATCTCGATGCTGGTGCCGATGCTGATCTTCTTCAGCATGCAGCGCTTCTTCGTCCGTGGCATGACCTCTGGTGCGGTGAAGGGCTGAGCCTGGCAGAACCGACGTAAATCACGGTGCGCCGACGGGAAACCGTCGGCGCACCGTCGTCGTTGAGCAGTGGCTGGGCCACCCCGGAACCCGACGTGCTGAGCGGAGTGGTTGACTGGGAGGGAAACAGCTGAAGGGAAGTTCAATGACGGCGACCGAGGCGAACCTGGCGGAGTTGGCCGATGCTGGCAGGCGTGCCGAGCAACTGGCGAAGGGGTGGGCGGAGGCTTCTGGTGCCCACCCGGTCTCCTATCCCGTGGCGCTACTGGCCAGGGTGCTGAAGGACCCGGCCGGGGTCGATTTCACCGTGCGTTTCGTCGACGACGTCGTCCGCCCGAAGGATCTGAAGGTGTCGGCGAAGGCGCTGACCCGGCTCGCCAAGGACCAGGTCGGGTTCCTGCCCTGGTACCTGGCCGCCGGTGTGCGGGTCGCCGGGGTGACCGCCCGCGTGCTGCCCGTGCCCACCGTCGCCGTCGCCAGGAAGATCTTCCGCGCACTGGTCGGCGACCTGGTCGTCGACGCCACCCCGAAGACGATGGGCTCGACCCTCGCGAGGCTCCGCGCCGGAGGCAACAAACTCAACGTCAACCTGCTCGGCGAGGCCGTCCTGGGCGACGAGGAAGCCGAGCGTCGGCTCGCCGATACCATGGCGCTGCTTGAGCGCGACGACGTCGACTACGTCTCGATCAAGGTCTCCGCCGTCACCGGGCCGCACAACCCTTGGGGCTTCGACGAGGTCGTCGCCCATGCGGTGGAGAGGCTGAAGCCCGCCTACCTCCGCGCCGCGGCCAACCCGATACCGAAGTTCATCAACCTCGACATGGAGGACTACAAGGACCTCGACCTCACCATCGAGGTTTTCAAACAGATCCTCGACGACCCGGCGCTGCTGCACTACGAGGCCGGCATCGTGCTGCAGGCCTACCTACCGGACGCGTTGGCCCGGATGCAGGAGCTGCAGGAATGGTCGGCAAGGCGGGTCGCCGCCGGCGGCGCGCGCATCAAGGTGCGGCTGGTCAAGGGCGCCAACCTCGCGATGGAGCGGGTCGAGGCCGAGATCCACGACTGGCCGCTGACGACCTGGCCCTCGAAGCAGGACACCGACACCAACTACAAGCGGGTCCTCGACTACGCCCTGCGCCCCGAGCACGCCGCAAACGTCCGGGTCGGGGTAGCGGGGCAGAACCTGTTCGACGTCGCCTTCGCCTGGACTCTCGCGGGTGACCGGGGGGTCCGCTCCGCCGTCGAGTTCGAGATGCTCTCGGGGATGGCCGTCGGCCAGGCGGAGGTGGTCCGCCGTGAGGTCGGCCACCTGCTGCTCTACATCCCGATGGTCAACCCGAGCGAGTTCGACGTGGCGATCGCCTACCTGGTGCGTCGCCTCGAGGAGAACTCCCTGCCGGAGAACTTCATGTCGGGCGTCTTCGAGATCGCGACGAGACGGGGCGTCCAGGAGCGGGAACGAAGCCGGTTCGCCGCCTCGCTCGACGCGTACGATCCGGCCGACCCTGCCCTCACCCCGAACCGCACCCAGAACCGGGCGACCGAGACCGCCGAATCGATCACCGCCACCGTCACCGACGCTGATGGCAACTGGGTCTACCGGGCCACCCCCGACACCGACATCGTCCTGCCCGCCAACCGGGATTGGGCCGCTGGCATCGTCTCGCGGATCGGGGCCAGCAAGCTGGGGGTCGACGGCGTCGCCGCGGCCACCGTCGACGACCCCACCGAGCTGGCGGGCATCGTCTCCCAGACCGCTGAGGCCGGAGTCGCCTGGGCCGCCGTCCCGACGGCGGAGCGTGCGGCGATCCTGCACCGCGTCGGCGTCGAACTCGGGCTGCGCCGCGCCGACCTGCTCGAGGTTGCGGCCAGCGAATGCGGCAAGACCCTCGACCAGTCCGACCCCGAGGTCTCCGAGGCGATCGACTTCGCGCACTACTACGCGCGGCAGGCCGGGCAACTGGACGGCGTCGACGGCGCACGCTTCGTCCCCGCCAGCCTGACGGTGGTCACCCCGCCCTGGAACTTCCCCCTGTCCATCCCGGCCGGGGGAGTGTTGGCCGCGCTGGCCGCCGGCTCGGCCGTGATCCTGAAACCGGCCTCACCAGCCAAGCGCTGTGGCGCCTTGCTGGCCGAGGCGATGTGGGCGGCAGGCGTCCCGAAGGACGTGCTGCGGCTCGTCATCCCGGCCGACCATGAGTTGGGCAGGCGGCTCGTGACCGATGAGAAGGTCGACCGCGTCATCCTCACCGGCTCCTACGACACCGCCGCGCGGTTCCGCTCCTGGCGCCCGGAACTGGCGCTGCTGGCGGAGACGTCCGGCAAGAATGCGATCATCGTCACCCCGTCGGCCGACCCCGACCTGGCCGTCAAGGACGTTGTCGCGAGCGCTTTCGGGCACGCGGGTCAGAAGTGCTCCGCCGCGTCGCTGGTGGTCCTGGTCGGCTCGGTCGCCACCTCGCGCCGGTTCCTCGACCAACTGGTCGACGCCGTCAGGTCGCTGCACGTGGCCTGGCCCACCGACCCGTCCTCGCAGATGGGGCCAGTGGTGGTACCCGGGGATGAGAAGCTGCAACGCGGCCTGACCACCCTCGGCGAGGGTGAATCCTGGCTGGTGGAGCCGAAGCAGCTGGATGAGACCGGGCGACTCTGGTCGCCCGGGCTGCGCACCGGCATCAGGCCCGGCAGCGAGTTCCACAAGGTGGAGTACTTCGGGCCCATCCTGGGCATCATGACCGCCAAGGACCTTTCCGAGGCGATCGGGATCGTCAACGCCGTCGACTATGGCCTCACCTCGGGCCTGCACTCGCTGGACCCGGCCGAGGTCGGCCAATGGCTAGACACCGTCGAGGCCGGCAACGTCTACGTCAACCGCAGCATCACCGGTGCCATCGTCGAGCGCCAATCCTTCGGCGGCTGGAAGCGTTCGGCCGTCGGGCCGGGCACCAAGGCCGGTGGCCCCAGCTACCTCTACGCGCTCGGCACGTGGGAGCCGGTGGACGTGCCGCAAATCTCGACGGCGATTCCCCCCGCCAGCCGCAGGCTCGTCGAGGCCGCCAGCCAGGTGCTCGACGCGGACGACGCCGCGTTCCTCAGCCGCGCCGTGGCCAGCGACCAGGCCGCATGGCAGACGGAGTTCTCCCAGGAGCACGACCCGACCAACCTCGCCTGCGAACACAACCTGCTGCGCTACCGTCCGACGCCCGTGACGATCCGGGTCGACGAACAGCAGCCGCTGGCCGACCTCGTCCGGCTCGCGGCGGCCGGGATCCTCGCCGGGGGAGAGGTGAAACTGTCCTCGGGGATCGCGGTTCCGACCTCGATCGAGCAGGAACTCGTGGGGGCGGGCGTCTCGGTGGTGACCCAGACCGACAGGCAGTGGCTCGACGGCGCGGCGGAGTGGGCGGCCACCGTCCCGTTGGGCGCCCGGGTGCGCCTCGTCGGCGACGCGCAGCGCCTTGCCGAGGCCGTCGGGGGGCTGCCCGACATCGCGATCTACACGGGCCCGGTCACCGCGGCCGGTCGCGTCGAGCTGTTGCCGTTCCTGCGTGAGCAGTCGGTTTCGGTCACCGCGCACCGCTACGGCACCTCGTACGACGTGCTCAAGCTGGCACGCTCGCTGGGGTAGTCTTCCGCGTCATGGAGGCGTCGGCGGAGTGGACCTCGCTCGGGCAGGCGAGGGCGCTGCGCCGAGGCGACGTCTCGGCAGGCGAACTGGTCCTCGAAGCCCTTGAGCGGGCCGAGGAAACGGCCGGGTTGGGGGCCTTCGTGACCCTGACGGCCGAGGCTGCGCTGAGCGAAGCAGACGCCGTCGACCGGTTGATCGCCTCGACGCCGACGGCGGAGCGAGCCGGACTGCCACCGCTGCTCGGGCTGCCCACCGTCCACAAGGACCTGGTCTGTGTGCGCGGCGCCGTCACCACGCACGGGTCGCGCGCGGTCCCGCACCTGGTGGCGACCCGAGACGACCCGGTGCCCGCCGCGATCCGCGCGGCTGGCGCCGTCTGCATCGGGAAGACGCAGGTGCCCGAGTTCGGGATCGCCGCGTACTCCGAGGGTGACCTTGCGGCACCCGCCCGCAATCCGCTCGACCCGGCCCTGACGGCGGGCGGATCATCGGGCGGCACCGCGACCGCCATCGCCTCGGGGGTGGTCACGGCGGCGATCGGCAGCGACGCGGGCGGCTCGATCCGCATCCCGTCGGGGGCCTGCGGGCTGGTGGGCCTGAAACCCGGACGGGGAAGGGTGCCGGCGGACGTCGCAACGCCGGATCCCGACCCGACAGGTGTTCCCAGGCTCGGGGTGTCGGGGCCGATGGCGAGCACGGTTGCCGATGCGGCGCTCTGGTTCGACGCGCTGGTTGGCGACCGCGGCCTCGGCTCGGTCGCGGCCGTCGAACGTGCCGAGACTCTGCGCGGGCTGCGGATCGGGGTCAGCTACGAATCGCCGTTCGCGTCGGCCTATCCGGTCAGCTTCGCGGATGAGGCCAGGCGGGCCGTCGAGGCCGCCGCGGCCCGGTTGGGGGAGTTCGGGCACGCCGTCGAGGAGGCCCGGATCCGTTACGACCCGCGCTATGCGGACGCCTTCACCACCGTCTGGACCCACGGGCTGACCCGTCTCGGGCTGGACGCGGAGGCGGAGGGGCGGCTCGGGGCATTGGCTGCGATGTTCCTGCGCAGCGCCAGGTCGAGGAGCGGCGACGACCTGGCGCTGGCGGTGGACGTGCTGAACGGGTTCGCGCGCTCGGCGGCCAGGCAGTGGGGCCGCTATGACGCGATCCTCACGCCGGCGCTTTCCGGGCCCCCTCCGGAGGTCGGCGCATTCCTGGCCCTGGAACCGGAGGCGGACTACCGCCTGCAGTGCCTTTGGGCGCCGCAGATGTCGATGGTCAACGTCGCAGGGGTGCCGGCGGTGGTGTGCCCGGCCCCGGGCGTGCGGGCGCACGACCGAGGCGTAGGGGTCCAGTTGATCGGACGGGTGGGCGGGGAGGTCAGCCTGCTGCAGCTGGCAGCCCAGCTGACAGGTTGACGTCAGTGGGCTTCCAGCGAGAACGACGGCTCCGCGTCGTAGACCTCGCGGTCGAGGATGCCCTCACGCTTGGCGACGATGGTAGGCACGAGGGCCTGCCCGGTGACGTTGAGCGCCGTCCGGCCCATGTCGACGATCGGCTCGACCGCCAGCAGCAGCCCGACACCGGCAAGCGGCAGCCCGAGAGTCGAGAGCGTCAGCGTCAACATCACGGTGGCGCCGGTGGTGCCCGCCGTGGCTGCCGACCCGATGACGGCGACGAACGCGATCAACAGGTAGTGCGTGAGGTTGAGCTGGACGCCGTAGAACTGGGCGATGAAGATCGCGGCGAGCGCGGGGAAGACCGCGGCGCAACCGTCCATCTTCGTCGTCGCACCGAGCGGCACAGCGAAGGAGGCGTACTGGCGCGGGACGCCGAGGTTGCGTTCGGTGACCTGCTCGGTGACCGGCATGACGCCCATCGAGGAGCGGGTGACGAAGCCGAGCGAAATGACCGGCCACACGTTGCGGTAGAACTGTCGGACGCTGAGCCCGTGGAGCTTGAGGATCAGCGGGTAGACGACCAGCCAGACGACGAGCAACGCCACATACAAGGTGGCGACGAACACGCCGAGCGAGGCAAGCGAACTCCAGCCGTAGTTGACGACCGCGCGCCCGATCAGCGCAGCGGTGCCGATCGGTGCCAGCCGGATGATCCACCACAGCACCTTCTGCACGACGGCCAGCGCGGATTCGGCGAACGTGACGAATGGAGCGGCCTTCTCACCGACCTTGAGGGCCGCGATGCCGAGCGCGATCGAGATGAGCAGGATCTGCAGGATCGAGAAGCTGGGGCTGGCGGTGAACCCGGTTTCAGCGTCACCGGAGACCCGGACGCTGAGCCCGAAGATGTTCGAGGGCACCAGACCGGTCAGGAACGCGGTCCACTGGCCCTGCCCGGAGGGTTCGGCCGCAGCATCGCCTGACACACCGGCCGTCAGCCACGGGCTGGAGACCAGACCGGCGGTGATGCCGACGACCACGGAGGCCAGCGCCGTGATCGCGAACCAGACCAGCGTCTGGACGGCGAGTCGGGCGGCGTTGGTGACCTGGGCCAGGCGCGCCACCGACGAGATGACGGCCGTGACCACGAGCGGGATCACCAGCACCGTGAGGAGCGAGACGTAGGCGCTGCCGACCTGGGTCAGCACGCTGGTCAGCCAGTTCGGTTCGCCCTCGCTGACGGGGCCGATTGCGACGGCGGCGAAGCCGAGGACGAGCCCGGCGATCAGGCCGACGACGATCTGGAAGCCGAGCCTGGTGTAGAAGGGTTTCGGGCTGCGGTCCTGGGTGGGCGCAGCGGTAGGTTTGACGGTGGTCTGAGCCATGTCGGAACTTTCGGTGTGGGGGTGGTTGCGGGCTGCCTGGTGAGGCGTCAGGTCAGCGGCAACAGGCCGCGGTGGTGCGGCGGCACAGGTCGACCCAGGGTCGTCCGACGAGCATTGGCATGCATCCAGCTTGGCACAGCGTCCGGCTTCTTCGGCAATCGAGGCGGCGCATTTCACCGATGGCGCAATGCGCCCGGCGTGGACCGTCAGCGCTCTTTCCTGCGGCTCCCGGCGCGGCGGAGGAGTCGCCAGAGCCACGTTTCGGGCAGCCTCGTTCCCGTGGCCACGTACTCGATCGAGGTGTCATGGAAGAGCGTCTGTTGAAGCTGGGCGCCGCCATCCTCGTTCGCGAGGTAGGCCAGTTCGTCGTCGGGGCGCAGCTCCTCGTCCAGATCGGGCAGGGGCGTGCTCGTCCCGTCGCGGACCAGGACGGTGGGAAAGACGGCAATCGAGCGCTCACGGTCGTCCGTGCTGGAGAGCAGTTGACCGATGGTGAGCGTGTGGCCCAGCCCAAGCCAACGGGTGAGGGCCGGGGCTTCCCGCTTGGTGACGGTGAACTTGCCGGCGGTCGGGGCCCGGTCGCCAAGGGCGCCACGCAGGGTCGTCAGCAAGGGTTCGGCTTCCTCGTCGGTGAGGGTGCGCAGGTACTCGATGAACCCCCAGAACAGGGGCGCCTCCAGCCGTGCCAGGATCTCGAACGCCACCAGATCGGTCGCGACGAACGTCGCGTCCGGTGCGAACGCGTCCACCAGTGCCGTCATCTTCGCCGACTTCTGTCTCAGCGAGACGAAGATGTCGGGATTCTGGATCCGCGCATGTGCCGCGACGGCGAGGTTGACGGTGTCGGAGGATGTCCCGGCCACCAGCCCCGCCGCGCCGACCGCGTCGACTTCGTCCTTTACATCCACCAAGCGGGCGTCCATCCCGGCTTCGGTCAGGTCGGCGGCGACCTCGGAGCCGAAGTCGTCGTCGCCGACCACGACCCAGTGGCCGTCGGTGGGGACGGGGTGGGCCTCCGGCAGCGGGCTACCGGGCGGCGACAACAGCCACTGCGTGAGCCGTGAGGTGACGGGGCGATTGAAGTCGAGGCTCAGATAGTTGCCGTACCTCTCGAATGGGTTGATGACGGCGGCGGGTGCGAAGTCGGCCATCCGCGTGAGGTTGGCACGCTCGGAGCAGCGGCTCATCACCGTGATCTCGGGCCGGAGCAACGTCGACGCCATGATCACGGCCAGGTTCATCTCGTCCTTGTCGGTCATCGCCAGCACGCCCTCGCACTTGGGGTGACCGAGCCCGGCGAAGCCCAGCAACGACGGGTTGCGAGGGTCGCCCGCGAAGTTCGGCACGTCCAGTTCCATCTGGTCGGCGACCAGCACGTCGATCCTGCCGGGGTCCTCGTCCAGCACGACGATCCGGCGGCCGAGCCGGTCGACGGCGGACGCGAGCCGACGGCCCGCCTCGCCGTAGCCGACGACGATCCAGAACGGTTCGCGGATGGCTGCGACCTTCCTGCGGAACCGCTGGAGCCCGGTCGCCCGGCGGAACGTCGGGTCCTGGAGCAGCGCGAAGAGCGAGCCGAGCGCGAACGCCCACGTCGCCACCGTCGCGAAGATGCAGACCACCACCCACATCCGCTGCGTCGCCGTCGTCACGTATGGCGTTTCGGTGAACCCGATGGTGGCCGCGGTGTAGGTCATGAAGTAGAACGCATCGAACACCGACAGGTGTGATGGGGCACCTTGTTCGTCCACGCCGGGGATCAGGGTCAGCCCCCCGACGGCGACCCCGAACACCAGCAGCAGGGTGATCAGCGGCAGCCGCATGCGTCTGAGGACCAGGAAGATGGCGTCGGTGTTGGGCAGATCGGTCGGGATCGCCACGTCACGACGGCGCAACCCTGTGTCGCGGCGCCATGGCCGCATGTTGAGCAGCAGCAGCGGAATGGCCATCGGCGTGGGTGTCAGCGTCGCCGGTGTGAGACGGTCTCTGTCACGAGAAGGACGATTGAGACCAGGTTTGCGAGCAGCGCCCCGCCAGAGAGGGAGACCACGCCCGACATTGCGGCCCGGTCGAGCCCGTCGACGGAAGCCTGGGTCGCCCAGACGTGCACGGCGGCCGCCGCGATGAGTTGGATGGCGGCGACGAGGCTGGTGGCCAGATGGACGGCGCCGATCTGCGTGCGGTCGCCGAACTTGAGCACGACGGCGATCAAGTTCACCACCACGGCCCCATACAGCTCATAGGGGTTGTGGAGGATCGGATCGCCGATGTCGCCGAGGAAGAACCCGAAGTTCAGCGTCGCGGCAAGCAGCACGAAGAAGCCGAACACCACCTTTTCCATGTTCACCCTCCTGACAGTAGTGACACTGCGGGAAGATTGGGGCTATGAGCAATATCGTCTCGTGCCCGTCGTGTGGGAAACGCAATCGGGTGCCGGCCGCATCGTCCGGGCTACCGCAGTGCGCCAGCTGTGGCGCCAAGCTGCCCTGGTTGGTGGCGGGCACCGACGCCGACTTCGCTGAGGCCGTCGATGCGAGGGTCCCGGTGCTGATCGACCTGTGGGCCCCGTGGTGTGCGCCGTGTCGCGCGGTGGCGCCCATCCTGGGGAAGGTGGCGCTGGAGAGGGCCGGGAAACTGAAGGTGGTCAAGGTCGACGTCGATGAGAACCCGCTTGTCCAGGCCAGGTTCAACGCGATGAGCATTCCGACGATGGTGCTGTGGAAGCAGGGCCGGGAGGTCGCCAGGCAGGTCGGGGCGCTGCAGAAGCAGGCGTTGGACAGGTGGTTGGACCAGGGGTGAGCGTCGGGTTCGGGGTTCCTTGGAGTGTTGCGCTGGTTGGAGTCGGGGTCCCGTTGTGAACGGTGTTGCGGTGGTTTGGGGTTCCGTTGCGACGGTGTTGCGGTGGTTTGGGATTCCGTTGCGACGGTGTTGTGGTGGTTTGGGATTCCGTTGCGACGGTGTTGTGGTGGTTTGGGGTTCCGTTGTGACGGTGTTGCGGCCTGGTGAGTTGATCGTCGAGGTGCCGCTGCAGGATCGATCCGCCCGTCTCGAGTCCGTGGAAATCGACCAGCCGTCGCGAGTTCGTTGAAAATCGGCCAGTGGTCGATTCTGGTGTGTCTGGTCGCGAGTATCGGCCAATGCCTGGGTGTTGTGGTTTGTGGTGTCCCGTCGCGGGTGCCGCGGGTGCCGCGGGTGCCGCGGGTGCCGCGGGTGCCGCGGGTGCCGCGGGGGCGTTGGGGCGGCGGGGATACGGCGTCGGGCAGGGACGGCGTCAGGTTCGGGTGGGCGGTGGCCCATCCTCGTCGTCAGACGGATGAGAATTGACCACTGGTCGATTTTCGCGGGTGTGGGCGGGCGGTTTGACGGTCGGGAGGTTTGACGGTCGGGCGGGCGGTTTGACGGGTGGACGGTTTGACGGGTGGACGGTTTGACGGGTGGGCGGTTTGACGGCTGGGAGGGCGGGTCGGCGGCTGCAAGCAAGACCGACGGACCATCAACCGCAGGCCGTGCTGGTCCCGGTGCCCGAGGGTATGTCGGCGGCTGCAAGCAAGACCGACGGACCATCAACCCCTGGCCACCGACCGCAACTCCCGGTTGCGTTCAGCGAGCTCCGCGCGCCACTCTTCGTCGTCCATCACGAGGGCGACCGTCGGGCAATCCTGCGGGCCCGTGGCCCCGGGCACACACAGCGAGCACGGCTCTCCGAACCTCAGCGGGCAACGCGGCGTCGCGGGCTTGTGTCTGCGGAGCGGGACGCGTTCAGCGGTCACGACTGGCCTCCAATTCCTAGCTGGCCTGCCAACAGGCAAGCCTACTCCGCGTGCCGGGCCCGATGCGTGTCAGGCCGCCTCAGAGACCGCCGTCTGCGCTTCAGCCAGCTTGGCCGAGAGTGCCCTGAGTTCGTCGGCCTTGGCGTCGGTGACCGTGAGGTCGCCTTCCAGGGTGAGGTCGGTGTTGAAGAAGAGGCCGACCTCACCGACCACGTTTGCCTTGAGGTTGTTCAACAGCTGGGTGAGCGCGGTGTTGGCACGACCGGCGCCGCCCCAGCCGTAGCCGACGATGGCGATCGGCTTGTCCGCCCATTCGGCCCTCAGGTAGTCGATCGCGTTCTTCAACGGTGCGGTGAAGAACCCGTTGTACTCGGCGTTGACGATGGCGATCGCGTCGGAGGCGTCCACCATCGCCTTCCAGGCAAGCGTGTGGGGCAGCGTGTAGACGCCGCTGCCTGCCGGCAGGTCTTCGTTGAGGAAGGGAAGATCGAGTGCGGCCAGGTCGATGAGCGTGGTATCCCATTCTGCGCCGACGCCCTGGCGGACCCAGTCGGCCACCTGGCCGCCGATCCGCTGTGGGCGGGTGGATGAGACAATGACGCTGAGGTTGTTCACGTTTCAACCGTACGGCGGCTCAATTGAAAGTGCAACTATCGGGGGTGGGGGTTCACACGACCGGATACAAGCCCGAAGTCGCCCTTCTCGCCGGGCCGTGGCGGTGGGACACTTCCCTGTATGACAGACCGCGATGCCCCGAGCGCACCGGACCAGGGTCGCAGACAGGTGCCGCGCAGGGACCTGGCCACACTCGTGCCAGCCAAGCGGGATCCGCTCGGCATCCTGGAATGCCAGAACAGCGCCCGCCTGCAGGACCTCGTCCCGCTTCGCATTGAGCGGATGTCGGCCAGCCCGTTCGCGTTCTATCGCGGGACCGCCGCGATCATGGCCGCGGACCAGGCCACGGATCCACACAGCGGCATCCTGGTCGCTTCCTGTGGTGACGCGCACCTGAGCAACTTTGGGCTCTATGCCTCGCCGCAGCGCGCGCTCATGTTCGACCTGAATGACTTCGACGAGGCTGCCTGGGCGCCGTGGGAGTGGGACGTCAAGCGCCTGGTGACGAGCGTGGTCATCGGGGGCAGGGCCACCGACCGGAACGGCTCCGTCGTCGAGGCCGCAGCGAGAGGGGCGATCGAAGCCTATGTCGACGCCCTCCGAAGTGCCGCCAAATTGACACCACTCGAGCGGTTCTACACACACTTCGACCCGCGGGCCGCGCTTCACAGCGATACCCGGTTCGCCAAGATGCTGAGGGTCACGATCAAGGATGCCGAACGGAGGACGGGCACGCGGGCGGCGTTTCGGCTGACTGAGCCCATCTCCGACGGTTCCAGGAGATTCCTGGCCGTGCCGCCGGCCATGACGCATCTCGACGCCGGGCAACTGGGCCAGATCCAGTCCGACTTCGAACAGTACCGCCGCTCGGCCTATGTGGATGTGCGGGCCCTGCTCTCGCAGTACAACCTGGACGACATCGCCCGCCGCGCCGTCGGGGTGGGCAGCGTCGGGACCAGGTGCTTCGTCGCGCTCCTGAGGGATCGCGATGGCGGGTTGCTGATCCTCCAGGTCAAGGAGGCCGGCCGCAGCGTCTTGGAGGAGTTCGGATGCATTCCGCAGCCTCCCACGGTTGAGGAAGACATCGCGGCTGCCGGGCAAGGCTCCCGGGTCGTCGGTCTGCAGCGCATCCTCCAGGCATTCTCCGACCCGTTCCTGGGCTACATCCGACGGTCGACGCACGACTTCTATGTGCGCCAGTTCCACGACATGAAGGGCAGCGTCGAGGTTGAGGGGCTCGACGACAAGGCGTTTGTGGCCTATGCCGCAGTCTGCGCGAAGGTGCTGGCCAGGGCCCACTCGCAGTCGCCGCGCTTCCGGGACGTGGTCGACTACATCGGCAAGGGGCGCCGCATCGCCGACAGCCTCCTGACGTGGGGCTACGAGTACGCGGAAGTCTCACGCGGCGACTATGAGGCGTTCCTGGTCGCCCACCGCGACGAGGGGTGAGAGGAAGCCGCGGCCCCGCACCGGTGATGCGGGGCCACAGTGTCGGCTCAGATAGCCCAGTCGGATTCAGCCGCCTCGCGTGCGGCGGCCTCGGCGCGACGCCGCCTGTCGTGGCGCCAGGCGGTCCAGGCCGTCATCGCGACCCAGACGGCGGCGAACAGGATGAACCCGACCGTGACCTGTTCGGCCGACAGCTGACTGGCGTCGAACAGGGTCTTCAGGTTGGTCATGATGATGATGCCGCCGACGGCGACGCCCATGACCTGAGCGGGGATCCGCGACACCAGCCAGGCGGCGATCGGCGCCGCGACGAGTCCGCCCGCAAGCAGCGCAACGACGATGCCCCACTCGATGCCGAGCAGGCCGAGGTTGATGATGAAGCCGAGGCTGGCGGCGAGCGAGACGAGGAACTCGGAGGTATCCACCGAGCCGATCACCGTTCGGGGAGCGGTCTTGCCCGCACTGAGTAGCGACGTGGTAGACACGGGCCCCCAGCCGCCGCCTCCGGTGGCGTCGACGAACCCGCCGGCGAGACCGAGCGGCACCAGGAACTTCGCGGTGTGTGGGGAGCGCCGCGCCTGTGCCACTGCTGGTGGTTTGAGCGCATAGCGCAGGAGGATGTACATGCCCAGTGCGCCGAGGATCGCGGCCATGACCGGTTTGGCGACCTCCGTCGAGATCTGGGAGAGGAAGGTCGCGCCGGCGAAGGCGCCGAAAGCGCCGGGGACGCCGAGCCGCAGCACGAGCCGCCAGTCGACGTTTCCGAGTTTCCAGTGCGAGAATCCGGAGGCGACATTGGTGCCCAGCTCGGCAAGATGCACCGATGCGGACGCCATCGCCGGGCTGAGGCCCGCGATGAGCAGCAGCGACGTTGAGGTGACGCCGAAGCCCATCCCGAGGGAGCCGTCGACGAGTTGGGCTGCGAAGCCGACGACGGCGAGGAGTAGGAGTCGTTGCATCAGATGGGCCGGCTCGGGCCGGCGCCGTTGGGGGATGGGGTGCTCATCGGGATTCCTTGGTCTTCGATGGCCCCGTCGCCCGGAAGTGCGCAGGTTTGCCCTGGCGTCACAAAGGTCCGGGCGACGCGGCCCGGTGGTCTGGAGGAGTGCGGGCGCGTCAGCAGCCGGGGCGACACAGGGATGAGCGGACGCGCCCGAAGTCCACGTGGATTCGACCCACGAGCCGCAACGTCCAGTTCATCATGGCCGAAACGGTAACCCATCCCGATGCCGGCACAGTAGCTTGTCAGCCGACAGCGGATTTTTCGGGTCGAATGTGCCCTGCGCGGCGCGCACTCGACCACCGAGAACGGACGCCAAGACAGACCCAGCCCGATGGTGGTTCCGTGATCACCGCGGCACCCTGGACTACCGGGGTGTGGAGGCCCCCACCAGTTCGCGGTCCCAGCCGTCCGTGAATGCTGCTTCCAGCATCACCCAGGCGGCGTCCTCATAGGAGAGAGACATGCCGACCGGTCGGTTGATCCGAACCGAGGAGCGCACGTCCGGGCTCCGATATCCGGCCGACGTCATGCGGCCGGGACACAAGATGACGTAGTTGATCCCTGTCTCGCGGATCGCATCGATGCAAGCCTGGTGAGCCTTGTAGATCGCCTCGGCGTTGAAGCCAGCCCCTGCGTGGGCCAGGTAGGCGGGGGTGAGAGCGTCCTCAGACATGAGGTTCGTTCCTCCGGCTGGCCAGCACAGCTTGTCGACGTGGTTGCGATGGACAGCCTGTGCCATTTCGCTGGCCATCTTCTTATGCGCGCCGTTACCAGAAAGGACGACGTCGATGTCCTGCATGGCCCCATCGAGCGCCGCAGGGTCGGTCGCGTCCCCGACGAAGATCTTGTGCAGCCTGCCGAGGGTTTCGACGTCGATGCTGGCTTCGAGCTTGGCGGGATTGCGGACCAGGACGGAAACCTGGGCGCCGCGTTCCAGCGCCTCGTGGACCATGTGGGTGCCCAGCCCGCCGACCCCGACGATCAGGACCCTCTTGTTTGGTGCGTTGTTCATTCTTGTGTTCCATTCCGGTGAAGTGGGCGGTCGGCTCAAAGCTCTTCGGCCCGTACGTAGTCGACGACGGTGGCGGGGGTGATGCCCGGGTAGCGGTCGTTCATCTTCGGATTGAGCTGGCCCTGGCCGCGAAGCTGGGCACGGTAGTACATGAGCGGAAGGTAGGAGCGAAGGTCGGCGTTGGGTGCTGTCCGCAGCTCATCAATGCGCGCATCGAGGTCCTCCAGTGAGCCGAGTCTCTTGACGGTGAGCTTTGTGCCGCTGGCCTCTTCGTACGCGGCGACGATACCGGCGAAGTCGAGAGTGTCGCCGGCCGCGCTGAATACAGGGCCGATTTCGTCGTCATCCACCGCAACCGCAGCGGTGTAGCGGGCGGTGTCGACGTACGTGGTCCAGTCCGCTGGGGGGTGTCCGTCACCCCAGACATAGGCCGTCTTCGCCTGAGCGTCGATGACGCGGATGAACCCGAACAACACGCCTCGGTCGAGGAACCCGCCGATCAGAACGTGTACCACCTCGACGTCGCCTCGCTCGGCGTCGGCGATGTGGGCGAACGTCCGGCGCATGTCGGCGGTGACGATGCCGCCCTCGGGCACGGTGAACATGTCCAACGAGAAGTCTGAAGGGATGAACCGGCGCGCCCCCGAGGTGCGGGCAGCGGCCAGCAGTCGACGCTGTGCGTCGATGATGGTCTCGGGTCCACCTTGCACGGCGGAGATTACGGTGTAGGCGTCCCTTGTGAGGGCGGCCAGTGCATCCTCGTCGGACAGGTCGCCCTCGATGATCTCGGCGCCGGCGGCCTCCAGGTTGGCCGCCCTGGAGCGGCTTGAGGGGCGCACCAGGATCCTTAGATCGACGGTCGGGTCGGTAAGGAGCTCATGGGCGATGAGCCCGCCGAGGTGTCCGGTCGCTCCGACCAGGGCGATTGTCTTCTTGATGGTCATGTTTGTCCTTCATTGACGGGTGTTGTGAACGTTGCGAGGGGAGGGGCGGCCCCGACCGAGAGTCTCGACCGCCCCTCCCATCTGAGAGATCAGTGGTTGGCGTTCCAGCCGACATGGTTGATCCAGGCCTTGAGATCGAGGACCTCTGGGTCGAGCTCGCGGGTGGTCGCGAAGTCTGCCTGGTAGGCGGGCAGCCTCGTGAACCACTCGAACATCGTTGCTGCGTCACCCATCCCGGCCAGAGCGGTAAGCGGCAGCTCCTCGTAGCGGTAGGGCAACCCGGCCGCCTCGCCGAACGCTGCTGCGATCTGGGGGCCGGTGAGCTCGTCCCCACCGATCTCCACGGCCTGGCCCTCTACGACCGTTCCGCCCAGGAGGATCGCTGCCGCGACACGGCCGATGTCGCGCACGGCGACCATCTGCAGCGGGACATCGTCGGGCAGGGGCTCGCGCACGATCACGGTGCCGTTCTCGATGCTGGCGCCCATGCCCAGCAGATTCTCCACGAAGAACACCGGGCGCACGAAGGTAGCGTGGATGCCGATGGATTCGATGTGTTCCTCGACGCGGCGCTTGCTTTCGAAGTGCCCGACGCCGCTGTTGCGTTCGGCTCCTCCCACGGAACTGAACACGAGGTGGGGCAGCCCGGTGCGCTTCGCGGCGTCGGCCACGGCCTTGCCGGTGCCGATCTCAAATTCGAGGCCTCCGGGGCCGGCCATGGTGGTCATCGCGAACGCGGCATCCGCGCCGGTCAGCAGCGCGTCGATGCTGTCGGGGGCCGTTAGATCGCCGGGGAACAACTCGACTCCGCGGGCGGCGAGGGACTTGGCCTTGTCGCCGTCGGGGTCTCGGACAAGTGCGCGGACGGCGATTCCGCCACGCTCAAGGAGCGCATCGACGACAGAGCCGCCTTGGTGTCCGGTGGCGCCGATGACGGCGATGGTGGTGGGTGTGGTGGTCATGGTGAAACTCGCTTTCAGTTGAGGATGGCGCGTGCCTACATCACGTCTTTGGCCGACCAGCTCACGGAGAGGGGGCTGGTCGAGCGGGTCGCCGGGTCAGACCGACGCGTCAAGCTCCTGGCCTTGACCGGGGAGGGCCGAGCGCTGCGTGACCAGGTTGCGGGGGCAGTGTCGGTGGGCGCCATGATGCTGACTCGTCTCGACGACGAGCAAAGGGCGACGCTTGGCAACCTGCTCGAACAGTTGCTGCGCGAGCCTGCGATCGACTGATCAGCGAGGCGGTGCTGCGGTCGACTCCCGGACGATCAGTTCGGTGGGGAGTTCAAGGCGCCGCGTCGGCGGTTCGTCGCCTGAGCGGATCTCCATGAGAATGCGAAATGCGGTGGCGCCGATCTCGGCGAAGGGCTGCCGGACGGTGGTCAGGCGGGGCGATGACGACACGGCTTGGAGCGAGTCGTCGAACCCGACGATCGAGACGTCCTCGGGCACCCGCAGGCCAAGGTTCCGGGCGGCGTCGATGGCACCGAGTGCTTCGAGGTCGTTGGCCGCGAAGATCGCGGTCGGTGCCTCGGGAAGCGTGAGCAGGTCATTGGCGGCAGATCGTCCCTCCTCGTAGCGGAAGCTGCCTTCGGGCTCGAAGCCGACGCGCCTGTCCATGCCTGCCTCGAGGAGGGCCGCGTGGTAGCCGCCGAGGCGTGCCCGCGCGCATTCGCTCTTGATGCCCCGGATCATTGCGATGCTCCGATGCCCCAGGTCGATCAAGTGGCGTGCCGCCAGATAGCCGCCGTCGAAGTTGTTCACACCGACCGAGGCGATCGTCGGTCTCGGGGTGTTCACCGGATCCACCACGACGACCGGGATTCCGGCTTTCGCGAACGAGTCTTGTTGGTCGTCATCCATGTGGGAGGTGACGAGGATGAGCCCGCTGTGGCGGGCCCGAGAGACCGATTCGACCCAGCTGGATCCGGTGAGTCCGCGCGGGGTGATCTTGACGACCACGTTGGTGCCGACCCGCTCCGCGGCGCCGAGCACACCCTGCAGCAGTTGCAGGTTGTTGGTGCTCGCCATCGAATCGAAGTGCAGTTCGACGGCGGCCGACCCAGAGACACCAGCATGAGTGGTTCGTGCCTGATAGCCGCGCTCCACGAGCAGGGCCTGGATCTTCGCGCGTAGCGCGGGAGAGACGTCTGTTCCTCCCTTGACCACCTTCGACACCGTGGGCACGGAGACGCCCGCCTCTGTGGCGATGTCCTTGAGGGTTGGGCCGCGGCCCTTCTTGCTGGTCACTGTTGAATCTCCTGGCCGATCCTTGACACTTGAGTTACTAAACCTGAATCCGTGGACCGGTGGGTGGTGGTGCGGCGGGTCGGAGTGTGAGAGTGCCTTCTGAGTAGGGATAATCGGGAGTGTTGACGTCCTGATCTACCGCACACAAAAGGCACTGATAGTGAAGCTACACCATGTTTGGAGCAAGGCCACCCCGATCTTCGATGATGAGAACCTGATCTCGTGTGCTGGGTTGGTGCCGGTGGTGAGTTTGGCGGAGCAAACAGGCTTGTCAGAACTGGTTGCCGAGAAGGTACGGTTCAAGACCTGCCGGGTGAAATCGGCCGGGTCGAACCCGGCTGGG
>NZ_FQZG01000032.1 GCF_900141915.1 Tessaracoccus bendigoensis DSM 12906
CTGGTAACGGGGCCAACCCGGCCCCGACGCCGTCACCAGCGAAATGCGTCGACACCAGCGAAGTACCGCAGGTATCGCGCACTATCCCTGGTAACCGGAGCGGAACGCTGGTGACGCGCACTATCCCCTGGTGACGGGCCAACCCGGCCTCGGGTCCTTCCCGCTCAGCCAGACCTCATCACGACCCAGGCAGCTGAGGAGGTCTGAGCTACGACCCCAGCACCGCGTCGGCGACCTTGTCCGAATATGCCGTGTCGCCGTCATTGACCACAACGCTCGCGATCCACACACCGTCGCCCAACACGTGGCTGCGTGCCAGTAGGTACTCTTCGGCCGCGTCGACCAGTTCGCATCGGGTCCGGCCGTCTACCTCCTCGCACAGGATTCCATTGGCCTCGATCACTGCGACGACCTCGTCCACCCTCTCGGCGGGAAGCAACGCGAGGGTCGTCCGGAACCCCTCGGGAGCGCCCTCGAAGCGGCCCCAGGAGCAGTCGATCCGCTCCAGCGGCGCGAGCAATGCTGCGATCCCGACATCGGTGGACTGCGCGGCGACGGGGGCGCCGAGCGGCCCGGGCCCCTCGAAGAGCTCATACCCCCGAGAACCCATCGTGCTGAAGGCCGGGTCGTCGAACAGCGCGATGCAGTTGGAGGGAAGCCCAACGGCTTCGGGGGCTGACGGCGATTGAGCAGATTCGGGGGCTGACTGCCCGGGTGCGGTAGCCGGCGGAGAGGCCGGTTCAGGGGGTGATGAGGGATCGGGTCGACCCGATGCGCCAGGTGTCGTCCCTGCCCCGCCGCAGGTCAGGTCACCGGGCACCGCCCGCCCGGTGGTCTCCCGCCATTCGGCCGCCGTCAGGCCACGGCCGACGGTCGCGCACACCACCTCGATCCATCGGCTCGGGCTGAGATCCAGTACGGCGAGCCCACCGCCTCTTGCCGAGGGATCGTTCTCGTAGCTGATCACTAGGCGCTCACCATTGTCGGAGAAGCCGTATCCCAATCTGGGCGACGTCCGCTCGACGTCCAAGGGGAGCCCGCCGAGGACGATTCCGGAGCTGAGGCTACTGAGTTGCATTCGTCCGACCGCGAGGAACGATGCGACCAGGTCGTTGCCCTGATCGATGACCAGTGGCGCGGCCGGATTGTCAGCCAGCGTCGCGACGATCCGTCCCCCGTCTGCCGTGCGCACCGTCGTGACGACCCCCTCGCGCAGCACCAACAGTTCATCGTGGTAGCGCGAGGTGGTGTCCAGCGGCACGGGCAACTCGGCGACCGTCGTGTCGTCGGCGACGGACGACACGATCACGGGCTTCCCGTTGAAGGTGTCGTTGCCCACCGCGTATGCACCGCTGCCGGAAAGAGACGATGTCTGAATTGCTGTTGCCGTGGTGTTGCCAGAAGCGAGGTCGAGCCGGACGAGCCCTGCCATCGTCCCAATGAGCAGCGTGTCGTCGGGCGCCAGGTACCGCCCCGTCACGTCACCAGAGCGCAGCTGGGCTTCGTCCCGCAGCACGCTGGCACCGGCTTCGCCGAGGCTGTTCCGCGCGATTTCGCTCCCGTCAGAAGACAGGATCACGACGTCGCCAGTGACGGGTTCGACAAAGAAGGCGGAGCCGTCGTCGAGCCAGTCAAGGAAGAGCCCAGAGACTCGTTGAGGCATCCCGACGCCGAGGACGTGCCAGACCGCCTCTGTTAGTTCATCCGCGGTCACGATCGCCTGCGTGCCGGAGTTGTTGACGTGAACCACCGGGGCGCCACTCGCATTGGAGAGCGTCGAGGTCGTTGCCTCCATCGTAGACAGTAACGGATGCCGGTCGAGGTCCCACAACAGCACCCGCCCACCTCCCGCCGAGAGGAGCTGGCCGTTTCCCAGGTACTGGAGCTGGGTCACGATCGTGCTGCCGGTCAGGGTGAGGAAATCGGGCCTCTCTGCGTCAGCGGGAGCCGGCTCGGAGACGTAGATCGCCCCCGAACTGGCGACGGCGACACGGGCACCAGTGGCTGAGACCGCCGACGCTGTGACCGTGCCATCGGGAGCCGCGCCACGCCGGGCACCCTGGCTCATATCGGAGCCCAGCGTGGAGTAGACCGCTACGTCGCCGCCGGGCATCGGGACCGCGACAGCCGAGCCTGAACCCGCGAGGGCATCCACCTGGTACCTCAACGGAATCCAGCCGCGTCCAGCCTCAGAATGCAGCGAGAAGTCGTCGATGCCGCGATGCTGCGCGGTGAGAAGGTCGTCGGAACTGATGAGGATGACGATGTTCTCCTCGTCGCGGAAGGCCACGCTGCGCAGGTACCCATCGACTTCGCCGAGGGGTTCAGCATTGGCGGTGCCGCTGACGCCGCGCAGGACGGCGACCTCGACTCCTGGGACGGCGTCTCCCGACGAGGTCGTCGTCGTACGGGCGTGGACTACGGTCTCGCCCGACGGCGAGACGACCACTGGGCCGACGGCATCGCTGGGGCCCTCGACAAGCGCTCCGTCTCGCCAAACTGCGATCGAGCGGGTCGTGCGCCAGGCATCCTTCCCGAACGCGGCGGCGACGGTGCGCCCATCGTCGCTCACTGAAATCCCTGTGACGGCCCCGCCGTCCTCGCGGAGTGCGGTCATGGCCCGCCCGGCGCGATCCCATTGGAGCACTGCCCCGGCGGAGGTTCCGATTATGACGTGTTTGCCATCTGCCGAGCCAGCCAGCGCCGTAGCACTCCCGTCGAAGTCGACGGCGTCGAGCAGATAGGGGTTTGAGGTGATCGATTGCAGCAAGGCTGCGCGGGTCAGCGCATCGTCCTCCATCCGGAACGCCTGGTCGGCCAACAGCCGGGCCTTCACGATGTCGGTGTCGACGAGCGACTGCGCCGTCGCCGCGAGCTGACGTGCGGTGGCAACCCGGGCCTCCTCCTCCGCACGGTCGCGCTGCTGGGTGGCCTCGCCGGCCTGCATGACGGCCACAATTCCTGCCATGACGGCGACCAGCAGTAGGACGGTCAGCCCCGCGATTGCGCTGCGGGCGAGCCTCCGGGCCCGCCTGTGTTGTCGCACGTTCTCGCCGATGAGGCCATCGCGGTCTTCGCCCCGCACGGTGGCGGCGATGTCAGCGACGCGTTCCTCGAATCGGGGATCGGCGGTCCCGAGGCCACCTTCATCCTCGAACCAGCGCAGGTCGATCCACCGCGGCTCCTCGCGGTAGGCATCGACGAGCACCCGGGGGAGGGCTGTCGAGCGAGCCGTGTCGAACCTGTTCGCCGCTCTGTCCCACCACAGCTCACCGGATGCCTGGACGAGGAGGATGGTGTCCGCGGACTTGTGATCCAGCCACCAACGCAGCTCGTTCGTGACGTATTCGGAAGCTGCGGCCTCTGGAGTTGCGAGCAGGACGAGCCATTTTGACTGTCGCAGCCCACCCTCGATCGTCGACCACAGCGCCGTGTTGGCCGACATGCTGGTGTCGTCGCGGAAGATCCGGGTCGCCCTCAGCCGGTACCAAGGCTTCGCGAAACGCTCCACTGCCCCCTGCAGCGCTGTCGCGAGCGGCGTGGAAGTGGATCGCGCATAGGAGATGAACGCCTGAAACTGCTCGGAACTCATTGGCCCTCCGCATCAGTTGTGGGGGAGAATCGAGTACTGCTTAGGTGCATCTGGCAATTTGTTCTGCGACTCTACTGCTCTCGGGACGCCACCGCAGGCGACCAACGGTCTCAGGACTCCGCTGGCTAGAAGGTGACGCCTTCGTCGTCGGCGCGTACGCGGTTGGGGCGTTGAGCACTATCCAGGACTCGATCGGCGACACGCCGCAGGCGGGCGTCGATTCCCGCAACGAGCCGGGAATAGTGCTCAACGCCCGACGCAACCCGAGCCCCGGAGCCAGGGCCGAGGTCCAGCCTGGTGGCGGGCCAACCCGGCCCGGACGTCGTTACCAGCGAAATGTCTCGACACCAGCCCTCTGACGTCGTCACCAGCGAAGTGCGTCGACACCAGCCCCCTGACGTCGACACCAGCGAAATGTCTCGACACCAGCCCTCTGACGTCGTTACCAGCGAAAACGGTCGATACCAGCGAAGTACCGCAGGTATCGCGCACTATCCCTGGTAACGGGTGCAGACCGCTGGTAACGCGCACTATCCCTGGTGACGGGTCAACCCGGCCCTGACGTCGTCACCAGCGAGGTGCCTCGACACCAGCCCCCAACGGTCGCTGGAGAGGCGGGAGCCGACCCGGGTAGCGTGGCGACTGCGACGACAGAGCAGAAAAGCCCGGGCAGGAGGAGCGCCCACCAGCCGAGGCGTTGTTGAGAGGGGCCAGATCGACCGGGCAGGGGCATGCCGTCGAATCCTTCCCCGCCCATGCGGTTAGGCACCTGTCAGGTCATCCTTGCGTGGCAGAAGCCACTTCACGGCGTAGCGGGTCTGGACGGCGGGCCTCGTTCGTTCGATCCCGATCGAGTAGCCACCGTTCTCGTCACGAACGCACGAGTACGCACCCTTCATCAGGGTTGCGCTCTCGTCGACGAACGGTGCTCCCCGCCAGGTTGCCTCTGGAGGGAGCGGGTCGATCCAGCAGTCCGGCGCGAAGTTGACCGTGTACCTGTAGAGCTCCGTTGGGTTCAGGACCTGGATGATGAACGACTCGTAGTTGCGCATGTCTAACTCGGGGTTCTCCAGAAGCAGTTCACGCAGCTTCTCTCTATGCGCCACCTTGAGGGCGGGGAGGGTGAAGCGGTAGGTCATCTTGACTTCGGTGCCTGCCACCAGCGGCGGGTGGAAGTCCAGGTGGAAGCTGTAGTTGCCTCCTGGCACGACGGACTTGTTGGAGATGCTGATTCTTCCGTTGGGATAGTCGTATTCGAGAATCTCGACGCCGAAGCCCTCGTCGGCGCGGAAAGGGAGGATGTTCGCCGCTTGAGCCACGACGACCGGCACGTAGTGGATCACCGGTGACTGGCAGACGAAGTGCTCCTTCCTGGTGGAGGTCGCGCGGAGGGAATCCCGGTCCGCGCCCAGCGCCAAGTCCCACGTCTGGTCCAGGAGAATGTGACGTCGTGGATACGTCGAGTCGGCCGGTGCGTTCGCTGACGGGTCGACGATGCCCGGTTCGGGCGCAGCGGCGCCGCACTCCTCGAACGCCTCCTGGGCGTAGTAGCAGATGAGGTCCGCGTGCTCGAAGGGCACCCGCTGCCTCCCACACAATCCGGCGAGGTTCGTGAGGAACTTCTTGACGCCGACGGTGTCGCCGATCTCCGTTGCCTGGTAGTCGTCGCGCATGGGCGTGAACAGGTCATCGGCCTCGATGTCAGGGAACAACAAGATGAAGATGGGTTTCTCGGACAGCCAGAACGCGGTGAACTCGGCACTCAGCCACTGGCTTCCCCGGTACCTCGGAGTCACGAGGAACAACCCGGCGTCACACTCGTTCAGGCTCTTCCGGATCCAGGATTTCCACATGTCTCCAGCGCCGAGATCCCGGGCATGGGTGAACTGGAGGTCCCCGTCGAAAGCGTTGCTGAGTCGTGTGATGACGGACTCAGCCAAGTGCGCCTCGGCAAGGCTGGAACTGACGAACAGGTTCGTCCTCGACTGGTTGATCATGGGTTTCCTCCCTTTCGCTCCTTCTTGACGGACGGGTCCAGCAGGCCCGATGATCCCGCCCGGAACACCTCCACCCCACCCTCCGCGAGGATGTACGGCAACTGAGCCATGATGTGGAAGTCGTACCTCCGCGTCCTTTCCGGCACGTCTTTCCAGGGTTCCATCCATTTGTGGTCGTTGGCCCCGTTGAGTCTCTGGAACAAGGCCCAACGACGGTGTTCCAACTCGGCCAACCTGCCTATCGGAAGGTCGACGGGGGCTGAGCCCCCTGATCTGGTCGACCTCCAGTCGAGCCCGACGGCGGCGTGAGCGACCGCCGAGCCGACGACGACCCCGCGGTTGCTGGCCTTGAGGAAGTCCGAGAGTTCCTCCCACATCTCATATGCGACACTCGAGCCGGTGGCGTTGCCGGTCTCCGAACTGACGTCCTGGTAGGCGAGATGCACCATCGGCGCCAGCAACTCGGCCGTCTCAAGGCTCAGCAGGGGCGCTTGGCCGACGGGGCGGTTGACCGCCAGCCCGGCCCGCCTGGCAAGCCGGGGCAGCTGGAAGGCGAGCTCCAAAGCAGTCAGACGGGTGCCGTCCGATTCTCTACATCCCACAGCCCGTTGGATCTCCCGTGCCATGGCACTGAGCTCGCCCGGCGTCAGGATGATTCCGACGTCCCCGGCACCTTCCCCCGACAGCTCCAGCCCGGCGCTGGCCAGGATCGTCTCGCAGGCAGCCGCCACCGACCCCAGCTGTCGGCGAAGCATCTCGGGTTGCTCGGCATATGGGACCGGAGACGTCGTACCTGGCTGGTTGATGACGTCGTCGAAGATGGGTTCCTCCGGTCGCGTCGCGGCGGCTTCAGGGGCGTTCATCCACGCGGTGTCGGCGAGCAGCAATTCGCGGAGCCGGACGGAAGCGTCGGAATCGGTGGTCGCAGCAAGTTGGATCGCCTGGGTCACCGAGAAGACGGTCACGGCCTCGGGAGAGGGCCAGCGCGCGGCGTGGCCGTCGATGATGGCGGCCACACGAGCCTTGGGATGACGGCGTGCGATCGCCGAAGCGATGGTGAGAGTGGAGTCGGGTGCGGCGGTCGCCACAATCACGGTCGGCCCGGTTGCGGTGCCCTTCTCGTCGGGTGGGGCGTCCCACATCTCGACGAGTTCACCGACACGGATCGCCACCGGGATGGGTCTTCCCGAAACCTCGGTCCACGTGACCCGACCCTCCCGCCCTGCCTCCTCGCGGGCATCACGCGCCCAGCCCGGCTCCTGCCCAATGCAGTGGACGATCAACGGCCAACCCGGCTCAGACCAGCCCTCGAGAAGTGCGCGGGTCACATGCCGTGCCAGGTCGCCGTCGCCCACGACCACCGGGGGCGGTGCGACCCTCCCGAGCGGCGCGGGCGGGAACTGATCGGTGACCCGCCTTGCCAGCGCCGGACCCCAGGCCGTGGCGGTGACGAGCGGATCGCGCGCGTACAGGTCCGCCAGGTCCTGTTCCAGGAAGACGGTTCTGCACGGCTGCCCGGGGTGCTGCCTACGCCACTGGGCAAGTAGCTCCCCCGTCTCGGCATCAGAGGAGCCGATGACGATTTCGATGGCGTCGTCTCCGGACAGCGCGCAATCAGATTGCATAGTGGATCCCTTGGGTCGGGGTGCGATCAGAAGGCCCGGAGCGATGCTCGGCCCGGTTGGTGTGTCCCTGGATGTCGAAGGGGAGGTCGTCGGGGTCGCCTGTCCTCGGCACGGGAAGGAAGGGGAGATCCGTCCTGTCTCCGCCGGCGATATCGGGGGCCCCGGAGGCCACGAAACCTGCGGTTCGAGAGAACACGATGATCTCGGAGGCGACCTCTGGAAGGTTCCGCTCCAAAGCCAAACGAACCCCCAGCTCGAAAGCCGGATGGAGCTCGGTGCGGAGCCAGGCATCCCGGAAGGCGCGTTTGCGCATCGCGAAGCGCTCCAGATGGAGGGCACCGGCACCGCCCAGCACGCACTCCAGCGCCCGATCCGATTCACCCATCGCGTCGAGGGTCCGCCCCAGTTCGAGGAGCGCCCTGGCCTCCCACAGCTCCATTCCATCCAGGAACCGGACGCGTTCAACGGCTCGGCGGAGGAGTCGCTGCGACTCCAGGAGCGACGTCGTCCCCAGCCCTCTCAACAAGGCGCCGGCTTCGACCAACGCGCCCACCTCCACCCGCTCAAGGCCGGGAACCCCGTGCAGCCGCGCCACTTGACCAGCGACCCGCGGGGTCAAGGCCTTCGGAGAACCTTTGGCCTCGTTGATGGCCAGGTCGACCTGGCTGCCCAAGGCCGCCGCGGAGAGTCGGCGCTGGCTCAAGGTTGCTTTGTCGCGGAGGCGTCGCGCGAGCCGGGCCTGCAACTGCTCATCGGAGTGGACCAGGTCCTGATTCACCCGGCGCTCATCTGGGGTGCGACGCTCGCGGCCGAGGTCCACCGCGATGGGGGCCGACGGTGGGGGTGGCGGCTCTCTAGGGCCGTCGAATCGCGGAGCGAGGCGATCCAGACGGCCATTGGCCTTCTTCCGCCTGCCCTCGGCACGGTCGAGTTGCCCCCACTCGGTCAGGCAGGCGGCGAACTGCTGGTCGAGTCGCACCTTGACGGCGTCCATGCCGGTGCAGGTCCCCAAGAGCGCCTGGGCGTCCTCAAGGTTGTCCAGCGCCTCGGCGATGCGACCCAGCTGGTGCAGATTCCCGGCACGGGCCAGAAGGTACCTGATCCTGATGCGGGTTGGGGCCGCTGGCTGCGACCAGTATCCGCGATCCTGCTCCAGCACGGATGCGGCATCGCCAAGCCGACCGCAACGGGTCAGCGCATCGGCGAGCGTGATCCTGACGCTGCGTTCGCGCACCTGCTTCCCTGCCCGGGCGAACTCGGCGAGCGCGTTCTGCAGATCTGCGACAGCCACGAAGAACTGTGAAGTCTCAAGGTGGCACTCACCGACAAGCGCCCACGCCCAGCCGGAAACCGTGGCGTCCGGATCGTCGAGCCACCCTTTGGCCATGCCCAACGCCTGGATGTGACGGTCGGAGGCCAGCAGGCATGCGGCCAGTTCCAGCTCGGCCAGCCCGACGCTCCGCTCGCCGGGAGCGGACGCCGCCAAGTTGGCGAGTCGCACCGCGTGCGATGCCGAGTCGCGGGCCATCCGGAGGTCGGCCGGGTCTTCGCCGTGGCGCAGGATCCGTGCCTGAAGCCGGAATGCGGCTGATCGTCGCCGCGAGTCCTGTCCTCTGCCGCTGCCTCGAAGGTACCGGAGGAGGTGCTCGTGTGCGTCTTGTAGGTTACCGGCGAGGTCGAGCCGGCGCGCGGCGTCCAACTGAGAGTAGTCCAGGATTGTCATTGTCATCGTCGTCCGGATCTGATTGCCGCTTGTCGAGGGGCGGGAGGAGTTCGACTGCCGCCCTTGGCGAAGTTGCGCGTCTGGTGGTGCCGCCCGCGCCACCGTCCCAGCGTTCCTTGGTCGCTTGGGGACATCCTTGCCGACCGCGGCGTCGTCCGGGGCCAGTGACGCGAGGATCTCCGCCCTCACTGTTCGGGTCAGGGATGGCCCCTGTCGCGCGTGTTCCCGTTCAGGAGGCCAGCAACAACTCGTGGTCCAGGTCGGACAGCGCGTCGCGGATCTCGCTGGTCTCAGTTGGCGGTTCCTGGCCCACCACCTCGACCGCGGCCTTGTGGAAGGCAACCTGTGGGTCGTCTCCAGCGGAACGATGGCGGGCATATGAGGCGCGCAGCAGTCGCATGAGGATCCCGTCGACCTCATCGGGGCGGTCGACGGTGTGCTCCGGGGTGAGTGCCTCGGCGGGGCCGGTGGTGTAGAGGGGCAGGGTCAGGTTCGAGTACACCCAGGCATGTCCGGCCGTGGCCTTGGCGGTGGCGATGACAAGGCCGACGTCGCGTCGGACCTCCTCCAGCGGAACGACCCGTCCCCCGTCCAGAAACGTCTTCTCCTCGGCGAAACCGGCCATCGGCCAGCGGCCGGGGACGTGGTGTGGGCTGAACGGGTACGAACGCATCACCCGGAAGAGAACCAGCAACCATTCGCCCTCAGGCAGGAGGGCCAGTTCGCGGTTGATGCGCCCGGCGGCTCCGTCCGTTCGGGAAGGCTTGACGGGGAACCCTTGCGCCGCCCGCTCACAGCGCCCCATCTCCACGAGTTCCGTGGTCGCGATCCGGTACGCATAGGCTCCCGGGTCCTTGACTGTTGCGTTGGAAGCCGAGCCTGCCCTGGTCAGCTTCGCCAACACGCGTGACAGCAACTCGTGGTGCAAGTCGATGCACCCGACGGTTGTACACCACTCATGAACGTCGAGACCGCCCCGGTCGTTGGGTCCGTACGGCGCGTTCCGGGTCAGGCAACGCGACCACCCGTAGTGGAGCGCCATGCGTTGCTGCAGGCTGGCCACCCAGACCGCCTCAGCGAGTACCGGTAGGGGGAGAACGATGCTCTGGTCTTTCGGAACCTGTGCTTCCATACGCACAGGGTGGTTGCGCAGGTCGCCTCAGTAGGACGGCTCCCCCTGAAATGGCAGGGAATTGGCGGAAACCCCTACAGGCTCGTCACCAGCGCCAGCGAACCCCGTAACACAGCCCCGGCTGCATCTGGTCAAACCTGAACAGGTGTCGCCTGGCCACCGGCTGGCTCCACTGCTCGGGCGGCACATGGGCTTCCGGCTCCAAGGGAGGCGTTGAGACGAACTGCTGGAGCGCGTTCGGGCGGGATTCCCCGAAGAGAAGTTCGACCTCGGCGTCGTAGGTTGCCGTGTGCGGCAGAAACCCGACGAGCGGATCAAGAGAAGCGTGGTCAGGCAGTATCACCGAGAAGGCGAAGGAATGCTGCTCGCCCGGGTGCAACTTCTTCGGGAGCAGCAGCCGCAACGCCCAGGTGCCAGGTGCTACGAACTTGAGGTCGCCGATGGAGCAACCTTCCAGGGCTCGGAGGCCGAGATGCTCTCCTGCAAGCCGCGGGAACCCGATGCGTTCATCCGTATGGTCGATCCCCTCCGAGCGGGCAGTGATGGTCCTTTCCATCACCACGGCCGGTTTGGGGCCGCTCATGTCGACGCGGCAGCGCGCACCGGCGAAGACGTAGTCGACGTCTTGCAGCACGCATCGCTCCTGGTTGGACAACAGCATCGAGACCAACGTGTCGATCGCGTCGTCGACCATGCGGTACGCGGTACGTTGCGACACCCCGAACAGGTCCGCTGTCGCCTGGAGCCGCGCCCCGCGGGTCGGTGGCGCGTCGCGACGGAACCCCGCCGCCTCCAGGAACGCCTTGCGTGGGCGATCGTTGAGGCGGTCGGTGCAGGAAAGCAGCGATCTCCGGACGAGTTCCCTGGTGCGGGCCGCAGAGTCGGAGTCCGAGATGTTGAGCGTGTCCAGAAGCACCTGGCTGAATCGGTCTGCGCGATGAATCCCTGTCGCGCGCAACGCGACGAGGGCAGCCCTCAGCGCCACGGCGCCGTCCTCGCGGGTGTCATCTGCGTTGCTCATCTGTCGCCCCCTCAGGGCGCATCTTAGTAAACCGCTGCCCTGCAGCGATGGGCGCCCGCCCTGAACCCGTCCGTCCGTCATAGTTGGCACGAGCGGAAGGAACAACGTGACGCAACTGATGGTCCTGTGTGTCGATTGGGTGGAGAGCCTGCCATGTTGGGCTCAATGTGCGCCGTCTGGTCGTGGGATCTCAGCCGCGCTGGCGGCTACCCATCTTGTCGTTCCCTCATTGGCCAGGCGTTGGCCTCGCATGCCGGGAGCCGACGCCGACCTCCTGCCTCAACAGGTGGAAGAGGCCCTCACGGTGCTCGGTCAGGCCGAACCTGAAGTGTCGGGTCACCTACTCCAGATCAGGTCCGTGATCGACGAAGGACTTGCACGGTGGGAAGGCCCCCGCTCATCGGTGATGGCCAACGCCGTCGCGAGGAAGCTGTTCGAGAAGGTCAACTCGTTTGAGTCGGAGGGGGAGCGCCTGACCTCGACGGAGTTGTCGGCCGTGCTCTCCACCTACCTCAGCAACCTGCGCCAGCCGAGCCTCGCGGCGGGGTCGTCTGTGGCCGGGGGCTGGAAACATCTCCCTGCGCCGCGTGCGGAGTCGTTGACGGTGACGCAAGGCTCGCGGGGAGTTGTCCGTATCGGTTCTGCTTTCACCGAGTCGTCCGGAATCGTCACGCTCCCACTGAAGGGGGCGTTGCTCGCCGTCGACATCGGCGATCCCGAGATGCTCCCGTCTTGCGAGGTGCTCGACGTTGAGATCGCTGCGCCGGTCGTCGCGGCCTTGTACGGCGACGAGGTGTTGAGGGCGGTCAAGACCGTCTCATCTGGTTTGGATGGGCACGTCGCAGCACCGGTGTCGGACGCGATGATCATGGGCAGGCTCGTGAACCTCGCATGTCTGCGGTGGTGCAGGGAGACGTCCCCTGTTGAGCTGGACGATGCGCTGCTTGAGGCGCAGGAACTCTGCCTGGTGGGGCAGCTTCAGGATCTGCTCGAGTCGCCTCCAGCTTGGGAGGGTCGCCTGGCCCAGGTCTGCGGTGAGCTGATCGGGCGTGAGGAGCCGCAGCAGGGCTCCACCCTCAGCAGGACGCTGGTCGAGGCTGCCGAGTTGCTGACCGGGTCGTCCGCTTCTCGCTCCGGTGATTGGCCCGAGACCACCGATTGCAGTTGAGAACGCGTCCTTAAGATCGCGATGTTGGTTCGTGGATGAACCAACATCACGATCTTAAGCCGATCCTCTCCGGGCCGACCCCATGGACTCAGGCATTAAACGCGGTGGTACGGCCGGGTGGGATGGCTGGCGACACGACTCCGCGCCCGCCACGGCCTCCGGTGTCGCCCCGCTAGGACCCGATGTCGGTGGCTTCGATGGCGGCCGCGACCCAGGCGGAATCGAGCCGGTCCGCGACGGCACCGCAGGTGCCTCCGGGCACGGCCGCGCTCACGCCGTCGATCCGCATCCCGCGGAGCGGCCCACGGGCATCGGCGGCGACCAGCTCGCCGCGCCGACCCGCCTGCGCGAGTTGCGCGAAGTTCACCTCGAAGTCGCTCATTTCTGGCGCGGGATGTCGTAGTGGACCGCGAGGTCGTCGAGGGTGACGGTGCCGGTGAGTCCGAGTTCCGACAGCTCGAAGCCGTCGCCAGAGGCGCTGACGACCTTGATACGGACCCAGCTGTCGGCGATCGGATTCTCCACCATGGCGTTCGCGACGGCGCGACCGACATCGTCGAGGAGCGACAGGTTGACGGCCTCATCGTCGGTGTCGGACCACACGGCCCCACCGATCCAGGCCTGGTTGCTGTTGAAGGGCCCCTGCAGCGAGTAGCCGACGTCGACCAGGTTCGCCACGTGGGGTAGAGGCTCGATCGCCTCCTGAAGTGCGGTGGTCCACCGCTCGGAATCCTTGGCCTCGTCGGGGACGCCGCCGCACCCGAACAGCGCCAGGGTGGCGGCGAGACCGACGGCGATCTGTCTGCGCATGGTTCGAAGCGTAGTGGGCAGGGGGTCCTTGCCCGGGGGCTAGGCCCAGGTGACGGAAAACTGCGGACAGATGAGCCGAAATCGGCCTGAGAAACGATTCTCTCAATGTGGCTGCACTTCTCCGTCAAACCCTGGTGGGGACCGATCTTCCCGCCTTGCTCGGGGCCAGCCCTCCGGGGGGCCGTCCCTCTACAGGACGATCAGCGCTCCGGCCGCGATCACCGACGTCAGCAGCGTCACGATGTCGAACAGTCGCTGAGGAACCTTCCCGATCACCGCCATACCCACCAACGCCCCGACGAGGACGGCTGGGGCCATCAGCGCCCCAGTGGTCAGGACCCGTGGGGTGAACAGCCCAAGCGATGCCGTCAGCGGTGTCTTCGCCAGGTTGATGATGAAGAACTACCAGGCGCCGGTGCCCAGGAAGCGGAGCTTCTCCACCTTCGCCAACTGCAGGTAGATGGCCATCACCGGCCCCGCCGCGTTGGCCGCCATCGTCGTGAACCCGGCCATCACGCCCGCGGTCACCGTCAGGGCGCGGTGGGGCGGCCGGTCGTCATCTGCCTGCGGCTGCCGGTTCATCACCTTCGTCGCCAACTGCATGAGCACGAAGATCAGCAGGAGCACCCCGATGGAGCGCTTCAAGACCAGGTCGTCGACCATGGAGAGGAACAGCGCTCCCAGCAGGAGCCCGGGGACGACGGCAGGGATGAGCCCGCGCAACAGCTTCCAGTCGGCCGCCTTCCGGTACCGGATCACGGCGATCACGTCTCCGGTGAGCAGCATCAGCAAGGCGGCGGCCGTCGATTCCTTCGTGGGCATCGCGAGGGCCAGCATCGCGACCGAGATCGAGGCCAAGCCACCGAAGCTGGTCTTTGCAAGGCCGATCAGCAACGCCGCGACGGCCAGGATCACCCACTCCATGCTGCACTCCCTTGTTAGTACATATCGGAGATCAACGATAGGGCCATGTCGCGACCCCACGGCAGTCAGGTCCACTCAACGGCCATGGCTCGTTGTGGGGTGGATCGTGGGCCCCCCCGCCCTAGGGCCTCCAACCCGTCAGAGGGGCAAATTTGGCCTTACACGGCCATTGACGATGATCGGATGCCCGGATTCTCACAGGAAGGCGGTAGAATTGGCCCGTTCAAAGGCGCCGGCTCCACCGGCGCCAATGTGTGTGGTCAGGAGCAATGTGTCGGAAGACGTGCAGGAAATCGACGAGTTCGGTCCCCAGGAGCGGATGGAAGGCCTCGTCGACGCGGCCGACATCACCGTCACCGGCAGCTATGACGCGGATCAGATCTCGGTGCTCGAAGGGCTCGAGGCGGTTCGCAAACGCCCGGGCATGTACATCGGGTCCACCGGTGAACGAGGCCTCCATCACCTCGTGCAGGAGATCGTCGACAACTCCGTCGACGAGGCCCTCGCTGGCTACTGCGACACCATCGAGATCGAACTGCTCGACGGCGGTGGCGTGCGTGTCCGCGACAACGGCCGCGGCATCCCCGTCAAGGAGCACCCAGTCGAGAAGATCCCCACCGTCACACTCGTGTTGACGGTGTTGCACGCCGGCGGCAAGTTCGGCGACGGCGGCTACAAGGTCTCAGGCGGTCTCCACGGCGTCGGCTCCTCCGTCGTCAACGCCCTCTCCGAGAAGTTGATCGTCGAGGTGAGCCGCGACGGCTACCGTTTCGAGCAGACCTTCCACCTGGGCGACCCGGTCACCGAACTCGAACAGATGGAGGCGACCGAGACCACCGGCACCACGATCACGTTCTATCCGTCGCCGGAGATCTTCGAGACCACCGAGTTCAACTACGACACCCTGGCGACCCGGTTCCGAGAGATGGCCTTCCTTAACAAAGGGCTCAAGCTCACGTTGATCGACCTGCGAGCCAATCATCAGGTCGCTACGGGTGACGAGGGTGAGACCGACACCCCGTACAACGAGTTCCTGTATGCCGATGGCTTGAAGGACTACGTCAAGTACCTCGCGGCAGGCAAAGAGGCCATCCATCCGACCGTCATCGATGTCGAGGCCCATGCGCCCGACCTCGGCATGGGGGTCGAGATCGCGATGCAGTGGAACTCGAGCTACTCCAACTCGGTCTACACCTTCGCCAACACCATCAACACGCACGAGGGCGGCACGCACGAAGAGGGCTTCCGCGCCGCGCTGACCAACACCGTCAATCGGTGGGGTGAGGCGTGGGGGCTGATGAAGAAGCGTGAGGACCGGGTCTCCGGCGACGACATCCGCGAGGGCCTGACCGCCATCGTGTCGATCAAGGTCGCCGAACCACAGTTCGAGGGCCAGACCAAGACCAAGCTTGGCAATACAGAGGCAAAGAGCTTCGTGCAGCGGGTCATGAACGACCGGCTCGGCGACTGGTTCGAGCGCAACCCGGCCGAGGGCAAGGACATCGTCCGCAAGTCGCAGTCCGCGGCGCAGGCACGGATCGCGGCCCGTAAGGCCCGCGACATGGCCCGCTCCCGTAAGGGCCTGCTCGGCGGCTCCGGCCTGCCGGGCAAACTCGTCGATTGCCAGTCGACCAACCCCGCCGAATGCGAACTGTTCATCGTCGAGGGCGACTCCGCAGGCGGCTCCGCCCGGGGCGGCCGCGACCCCAAGACGCAGGCGATCCTCCCGATCCGGGGCAAGATCCTAAACGTCGAGAAGGCCCGCATCGACCGGATCCTCGCCAACAAGGAGGTCGAGGCGATCATCAACGCGCTCGGCGCCGGCATGCAGGAGGATTTCGACGTCGACAAGCTGCGTTACCACAAGCTCGTGCTGATGGCCGACGCCGACGTCGACGGCGCGCACATCCGGACGCTGCTACTCACCCTGCTGTTCCGGTTCATGCGTCCGATGATCGACGCCGGGCACGTGTACCTGGCGCAGCCGCCCCTTTTCCGGCTCCGCTGGACCAACGCCCCGCACGAGCTCGCCTACAACGATGCCGAGCGGGACGCGCTCCGAGACAAGGGATTGGCAGACGGCAAGAAGCTGCCCCAGGTCAACCCGATCCAGCGCTACAAGGGTTTGGGCGAGATGAACCCCGAGGACCTGTGGGAGACGACGATGGACCCGGAGAACCGGATCCTGTTGCAGGTCACCCTCGAAGACGCGGCGATGGCAGATCAGATGTTCTCCATCCTGATGGGCGAGGACGTCGAACAGCGCCGCACGTTCATCCAGCGTAACGCCAAAGACGTCCGCTTCCTCGACATCTGAGCGCCCCGCGCCTCGAACTCCACACAAGGTTTAAGAAGGTAACTGACTAATGGCTGCAGACGATCTGACACCGATGATCGGCCGGATCGACGCGATCGATCTCCAGGCAGAGATCCAGAGCTCCTACCTCGACTACGCGATGAGCGTCATCGTCGGACGCGCCCTGCCCGACGTGCGGGATGGGCTCAAGCCGGTACACCGACGGGTGCTCTACGCGATGTGGGACGGCGGTTACCGTCCCGACCGGGGCTGGAACAAGTGCTCCCGCGTGGTCGGCGAGGTGATGGGCCTCTACCACCCCCACGGCGACTCCGCGATCTACGACACGCTCGTGCGACTCGCCCAGCCGTGGGCCATGCGTCACCCGCTGGTCTCCGGGCAGGGCAACTTCGGCAGCCAGGGCAACGACAAGGCCGCGGCCATGCGGTACACCGAATGCAAGATGGCTCCGCTGGCCGTTGAGATGGTTCGCGAGATCGAGCAGAACACCGTCGACTTCCGACCGAACTACGACAATCGCGAGGAGGAGCCGGTCGTCCTGCCTGCGCGGTTCCCGAACCTCCTGGTGAACGGGTCGACGGGTATCGCCGTCGGCATGGCGACCAACATTCCCACGCACAACCTCCGCGAGGTCAACGACGCGGTGCAGTGGGCGCTGGCCAACCCGGGGGCGAGCCGCGAGGAGCTGCTTGAGGCCGCGATGCAGCGCATTCAAGGCCCCGACTTCCCCGGCGGTGGCCTCATCGTCGGGCGCAGCGGGATCGAGGAGGCGTACCGCACCGGCCGCGGCTCCGTCACGATGCGCGCAGTGATCGACATGGAGGAGGACGCAAAGGGTCGCCAGCTCCTGGTTGTCACAGAGTTGCCGTACATGTGCAACCCGGACGCGTTGGCGCAGAAGATCGCCGACCTGGTCAACTCGGGTCGACTCACCGGCATCGCCGACATCCGCGACGACACCTCGGCGCGCACGGGCACGAGGCTCGTGTTCGTCCTCAAGCGCGACGCGCAGCCGCGGGTCGTGATGAACAACCTCTACAAGCACACGGCTCTGCAGGACACCTTTGGCTGCAACATGCTCGCGATCGTCGAGGAGGTGCCCCGGACGCTGCGGCTCGACCAGTTCCTCTCGCTGTGGATCAAACATCAGCTCGAGGTCATCCGGCGCCGCACGCAGTGGCAGGTGGACGAAGAGGAGAAGCTCGCCCACATCGACCGAGGCCTGGTAAAGGCCTTGAACATGCTCGACGAGGTGATCGCGCTCATCCGTGCGAGCCGCACCGCGGACGAGGCCAGCGTCGGGCTGCAGCAGTTGCTGGGCATCGACGAGATCCAGGCTCGCGCCGTCCTCGATCAGCAGCTGCGACGCCTGGCGTCCATGGAGATCCAGAAGATCGTGGAGCGTTTGGCCGTCCGCGAGGCGCGGATCGCCGACCTCAGGGCCATCCTGGCCGATGAGGGGCGGCAGCGTCAGATCATCTCGACCGAGCTCCAGGAGATCGTCGACAAGTACGGCGAAGAGCGTCGCACCAGGATCGTCGCGGCCGACGGCGATTTCTCCGAAGAGGACTTCATCCCCAACGAGGATGTCGTCGTCACCATCACTCACGGCGGCTACGCCAAGCGCACCCGGGCCGACCAGTACCGGTTGCAGAAGCGGGGCGGCAAGGGCGTCCGTGGGGCCAGCCTGCGGGCCGACGACGAGGTGCAGCATCTGTTCACCACCTCGAACCACCAGTGGATCCTGTTCTTTTCGAACTTCGGGCGCGTGTATCGCTCCAAGGCGTGGCAACTGCCCGAGGCGGGCCGTGACGCCAAGGGCGGCCACGTCGCCGGCCTGATGAACTTCCTCCCGGATGAGAAGATCGCGCAGGTGCTGACGCTCAACAGCTACGACGACGCGCCGTACCTACTGCTTGCCACGAAACGTGGGCTGGTGAAGAAGACCGACCTGAAGGCCTACGACTCACCGCGTCAGGCGGGCGTGATCGCGATCAACTTCCGAGAGGAGGGCGACGAACTGATCGGCGCCTCACTGGTGTCGTCGGTCGACGACGTGCTGCTGATCTCCCGGAAGGGCCAGGCGATCCGGTTCCAGGCCGACGATTCGCAGTTGCGGCCGATGGGTCGCGCGACCTCCGGCGTATCGGGCATGAAGTTCCGGGCAGGGGACGAGTTGCTGAGCATGGCGGTGCTTCGCGCGGACGTCGACTACGCAGACCAGTTCGTGTTCACCGTCACCGACGGCGGCTTCGCCAAGCGGACCCTGGTCGAGGAGTATCGACAGCAGGGTCGCGGCGGCCTCGGGATCAAGGCCATGAAGCTCAGCGAGGACCGCGGCCAACTGGTCGGAGGCCTCATCGTAGGCGAATCGGACGAGGTCATGGCGATCAAGGTCTCGGGTCAGGTGACCCGGTCGGCGGTCGCGGACGTGCCCGTCAAGGGACGCGACACCATGGGCGTGAAGTTCGTCGGGGTCCGCGGAGAGGACGCCGTCGGGGCGATCGCCCGGTATCCCGAATCGGAAGACGTGGAGGCCGTCGATGAGGCCGAATCGGAGCAACCAGGTAGCGTAGGCGATGCAAATGTTGCCGAAACGGTGAACGAGGAGGACTCGGATGAGTGAGAACTCGCCCCGCTGGCCAGGCCGGAACGGGTCGCCAGGCCTTGATTTCTCGCCCTACCGCCAGTCGGAGGAGGACGAGACCGCCTCGGTCGCCGCCGGTGCGGAGGGTGCGCCCACGGTCATGGCCGAAACAGTCGCGCAGCCCGCGGTCGACGGCCCAGCCGGTCAACCTTCGCCGCAGAAGCCCCGGACCCCACCTTCGGCACGGGTGGCCAGCACCGCCAAGGAATGGGCCGCGGTCCCGGTTGCCGGGATGTCGACCCCACCCGCCGTCGGGGCCGATCCCATGGCTCCGGGCACCCCGACGCGGGATACCGCTGCTGGGGTTGCCGGGGTTCCCATGGTCGGGATCGGTTCGAAGCAGCGAGGCTCGCGGCGCACGCGGAAGGCGCGGTTGCGCCTCTCTCGGATCGACCCCTGGTCCGTGATGAAGACGACGCTACTGTTCTCGATCGCCTTCGGCATCATGGGGTTGGTCGTCGCTTTCGTGCTCTGGTCCGTGCTGGCGGGATCGGGAGCCCTTGAATCTTTGAACACGCTGATCAACACGCTCCTGGGTGATGCGGAGAACAGTGGGGCCGGGTTCCGGGTGGAGGAGTTCCTCACCGTTCAGCGGGTCATGGGCTTCGCGGTGGTGTTGGCGGTTATCGACGCTGTGATCATCACGGCCGTGACCACGCTGTTCGCGTTCCTGTACAACCTCGCGGCCACGGTAATGGGTGGGCTGGAAGTCACCCTGGCCGAGGACTGAGGTTGGCGGCGACAGGTTGCACGTCCCGGTTTGCGGGTGGGTCGCCTGTTGCGCTAGAGTTCTCGACGGTAAGCGGGCCTATAGCTCAGACGGTTAGAGCGCTGCCCTGATAAGGCAGAGGTCACTGGTTCAAGTCCAGTTAGGCCCACCAATAAACCCCTAGGTGACTAGGGGTTTTACTATTTCCCTCTTGAGGAGAGGACAAATAGAGGACGTTTGCACCGGACGGAACCTTGGTTGAGGGAACCCTTAGGTGGCCGACCAACACACTGTTGCCTACCCGCAGGCATCGCACGCGGCGTCGATGAACTCGTTAGCAGAGGGCCGTGAGCCGTGAATGGACGGCAGAGGACGTGTCACATCTGCCGACTGCCCGATCGCCGCGTTTCCTGACGGGCTGCCGCCCAGGGGACCGTGGGCGACCAGGACCTGACGCGCTCAACACGGTCATCGGCGGGCGTGCTCACACCATGGCCATCCTCGGCCCGCCACCCCGGGCCGACGCGCTCGATCAGCGTCTGTGGGTCTCAGTGCAGGGATACGACGCTGCGCCGCCTTGCCGTGTTGCTGATGGAGGGGCAGAAGTTCGCGCCGAGTGGAACGACCACCGACCCACGTCGGAACTGCGGGACACCCTGCGGAGCGATTTCCGGCCGGGCGAGCCTCAGGCCACGCGCTGAATCAACGTGGCGACGTCCTCTGTCTTCAGCCGGAAGACACGCGCGCTTCCCAAGCGGTAGCAGGGCAGGTTGCCGGCGGCGGTTTCCCGCTTGAGTGATCGGACGCTCAAGGACGTGATTTCGGCCGCCTGGGGATAGGAGACGAATCGGCCGTAGCTTCCGATGAGCTCTGCCACGTCAAGCACGGCGCGCTTCATGAGTGGGCCACCTTTCCTGCCACTTCTTGCTGCTGGTTCGGGCGACCCCCACGCATCCGAAGCAGCCGCTTGGCTTCCTTGACGTCAAGTCCGCACAGCTCCGCGGCCTCATCGATGGGCATTCCCTCAGTCGAGGTCAACGCCCCCAGGGCTTGGCCGAGTCGAGCTTCTGCCTCCAGCACGGCTCTGTCGCGCGTGAGGATGGCCGCTGCCGCTTCCAGCACCTCTGCCCGGATCCTCGCCTCCCTGGCCATGAGCGCCTCGTGGCGTTTGATGAGCTGACCCCTCACTCTGACGCGGGCCTCATGACGGTCGCTCTGAGCCATGGCTGCGATCCTTCCGGGCGACGTGGGATTGGAATCCCCTCCTGTGCCTCTCATGAACCCCAACTGCGGGCGCGTGTGGCGGAATGCCCTCGAGTCGACCCAACCGGTCGCCTGCCGTCCGCCTCTTCTTGCGTGACTCAGTGACCAGCGGCTGCGTTCGCGGGGGGTATCTGTGCGCGTTGGACGGGTGTGGCGGGGGTTCAAGGGGTTGGAGGCGTGAGGCTTCCGGGTCGCGGCTGTGGATAACGGCATGCACGTGTCCGTGATTGCGATCAAGGCTGATGGAGAACGTCTCCACGGCTCCGCTTGGAGGAGGACCTGTGTCGGTTGATGGTTTCTACGAAGTGTTTGTCCTGCTGGATCAGGCCAGCGACCTGATGGTCCGGGACGAGTCGATTTCCGGCGCCGCGGCGCTCGATATCGCTGCGGGTCACGCGATCGCCTCGGACCTCGCTGCGGGCCTTGACGAGGCGCCGGTCGAGTTGCCGTCGTCGGTGGTCGGCTGTCTTGAGCAGGCTGCGCGCCGGGTGATGCGGTGGGAGCCGTCCGAGCTCAGCACCGAGGCGCTGGTGCTCGTGACCATCGTGCTGCAGCTGCGCCTCGAACTGTGCAGGGCCTGACGTGCCCAGGTTCAACGACTCAGTGCGACACGCCGCCTCGCTGATGGGCGGTTCCCCGGTCCACATCGGGGCCTGGGCTGCGACGGTCCGACGCTGCGACGAACTGCTGGAGGGAAGGGATCCAGCGGTGCGGCACGCATCGGCGCTGGTCCCTCTCCTGGCGGGCGAAACGGGGCGAGGGAGGGCTGCGGCGCCGTCGGTGCCCGGTCTGGACTGTGATCCTGGGGCGGTGTTGACGCGGCAGGATCGGCAGCAGGTGCGTCTCGTTGTGCTGTATGTGACCCGTGCTGCTTCGACGGGTGTGGAGGATCCGGCTGCTCGGTTGCTGTTGTCGGGGGTGGAGCGGCGCCTGTTGCAGTCCACGCCTGGGTCGATGGATGGCTTCGAGGGTGGGTTGCGGGAGTGGAGTTCCGCGGTGGCCGGTTCGGTGGAGTCGATGACGCCGGCGTTGGCGTTGGCGGTGTGCCGGACGCAGTGGGCGTTGATGCGACGCGCGACTGATCTGATGGGTGAGTTCGAGGTCACTGACGGGGTCGGCCATGAGCGGCTGCAGGCAGCTGTGGAGGCCAGCCGACTGTCCTGGGAGGACGCCTACGATGCGTGGCGGGCGATTCTGCCGCGGCAGGCGACGGCCTCGGGCGACATCGGTCGGGCGACCCTGGCGGTCAGACTGGCGGCCCGCAAGGCCGGCGATGCCGAGAAGCTGATGGGGTTCTTGGGCACGGGCTTTGGCGGGAACTTGGCCGCCGCGATGGCGGTGACTCCACCGGAGATGCGCAGGAGCTCGGGGCTGGTGTTGGCGGCGGTCACGCTGGAGACGCGCAGCGATCTCGCCACGACCGTCGAGCCCCGGCCGGCCTCCCGATCGGAGCCTGCCGAGGAGCGGAGCCGTCGCCTTGGGCCGGCGGTGAGGTTTACCGCGGACTCGAGTCGCTTGCCGTTGGTGCGAGCGCCGGGGCGTTCGTCGCCGGATCCGGAGTGGCCGAGGATCGAGGATCACGGGGCGCTGGTTGAGCTCGCGGGGCAGCGGGACGCCGGGGTGATCGCGGCGGCGGCCCGGTCTGGTGTCGCGGAGGCCCAGGCCCTGGTGGCGGGAGTGTCGCCGAGTGAGTTGGATGCCTTGGTGGAGCGGGGCCGGTTGGCGCGGGCGGCGATCGTGGCGTCGGGTGTGGCGGCGGCGAAGCATTGGAGCCGGAGGATCCCGCCTGATCTGAGCCACGCGCGCCAGGAGTTCGTCGCGGAGGCATCGCTGCGGATGGCGGAGATCGTGGACCGGTGGGACCCGCGTCGCGCGTCGTGGGGGTTGTTCGCGTACCAGGAGGCCGGCTACGAGTTCTGGGACAGCAACCGCCGTCGGGCACGGGCACGTGAGGTGGTCAGTGACCGGATCGGCGACTTCGCCGACGAGCAGGATCGCATAGTGGGTCAGGTCCCTGTCTCGCCCGAGGAGAGGGTGCTGCGCGGGGTGGAGCGCGCGCTGGTGGCGCAGCTGGTGGACGGGTTGCCTGGCCGGCTCAGCGACGTGATGGCGGGTCGTCTGGGATTGGCCGGACAGCGAAAAACGTTGGCTGTGATCGGGGAGGAGGCGGGGTCCTCCCTGTCGACGGTCTATCGTGACGACCGCGAGGGTACCCGGCTGCTGCAGGAGCGCTATCTCGCCCAGCAGGACCGTCACCCGTCGACGCCGTCCGGTGTGACGCTGCGGCAGCTGGCGCAGGTTCTGCAACCTCCATCAGGGGAGGAAGCGTCGGCCGGGTCGGGCTCGTCGCGGCCGGAGCATCGGCACGAGAGGCGTGGCGCTGGGGGCGTGCCGGGGGTGTCGAGGTGATGGAGGCCCTTATCATGTGGGCATGTCAGTGGCACAGCGGCTCCGTGAGGCGAGGGTGGCCGCTGGTTTGACCCAGGCGCAGTTGGCGGCCCGGCTGGGGGTGGCGGACGGCACTCGGGTCGCGGCGTGGGAGCACGGACGCGCGACGCCGCATCCGGCGACGTGGGCGGCGATCTGCTCCCTGCTGGACACGGACCTGGAGGAGCCAGGGGAGGTGACCCTGCGGTCGCTTAGACTGCGGCGTGGCTTGACCCCCGAGGATGTGGCTGCGGAGCTGGGAGTTGCCGCTGTCACGGTGCGGCGGTGGGAGTCGGGGGCTCATCGGCCGCGGGCGCGGCACGCGCAACGGCTGGCGCAGCTCTATGGGGTCGCCACCCTCCTCGAAATGACCGAAAGACACTAGCGGCAAAAATACGTTGCATTTAGGTTCACGCTGTAGGCCCAGTGTTTCCGGGTTATGGGGGAGTGTGATCATGCGACAGGATCTTGTGGGAGATGAACCGGCGGCGTCGAGGCCGCCGATCGTGGCGGCTGCCAGGACGCAGCGGCGTCCGTTGTTCGCGGTGCTCGCGGGGCTGTTGATCCTGCTTGGCGCGGCCGGGGGTGCGTTGGTGTTCCTGTCGACAGGCTCGAGTGTGGAGGCTGTCGCGGCCCGGGTGTCGGTGGCGCGCGGTCAGGTGATGACGGCGGAGATGTTCACCACCGTGCAGATCGCCCCGGATCAGCAGCTGTCGTTGATGGAAGCATCCGAGCTGCCGTTGCTGCTGGGGAAGCGTGCCGCGCACGATGTGGCGGCCGGCTCCCTGGTGTCCCCTGAGGCCGGGATGGAGGCGATGGTTCCGGGGTCGGGTCGCACGGTGGTGGGGCTGTCGTTGCCGCCGGGGGCGGAGCCGGCGATTCCTTTGCTGGTCGGTGACCGGGTCCGGGTGATCCTCACCGAGCCCGCCTACGCCTGCGCCGCGGGCGAGACCACCGAATCCCTGGACGGCTCACCGGCTACTGCGGGGTGCACGGTCAACGTGGTCATTCCCGGCACTGTGGTCGCTACGGCGCGGGATGAGGCGTCGGGTCAGGTGTCGGTGTCGGTGGATGTCGCCGCGGCCGATGCCCCCCGGACCGCGGCGGCCGCCGCGTTGGGCCGCGCGGCGCTGGTCCTCGACAGCCGGGACACCTGATGGCTGTCTACGCGCTGACCTCCGCCTCGGGTTCCCCCGGGGTGACCGCCACCGCGCTGGGTCTGGCGTTGGAGTGGCCGAACCAGGTGCTGCTGGTCGACGCGGACCCGGTCGGCGGGTCGGCGATCCTGGCTGGCTACTACCGCGGCACCGTGGCTCATCCCGGCACCCTGGTCGAACTCTGGTCCGCCCACCGCCAGGGCGGGCTCGAGGCCGCGGTGCGGGAGTTGGCGTTGCGGCTGTCGGAGACGGCCTCCCTGATCCCCGGCCCCGCGGGCGCGGCGCAGGCCGGCGGCCTGGCGGATCTGTGGCCGGCGCTGGCCGCGCAGCTGCGGGTGCTGTCTCAGCTTGGCGTCGACGTCCTGATCGATCTGGGTCGCCTCGGCCACACGCACTTCGCCACCCCCCTGGCCAGGGCCGCCGACGAGCTGCTGCTGGTCATGCGTAGCGATCTACCGGCGGTGGCGGCAGTGGCGGCCGCGGAGGTGCCCTTGGAGGCCCCGGTCCGCGGGCTGCTGATCGGCCCGAACCGGCCCTACACGGCCCACGCCGTCGCGTCGGTGATCAAACGCGAGGTCAGCGTGTCGTTGCCGTGGGCGCCGGAGGAGGCCGCCGTCCTCAGCCACGGTCAGCCGGAGCCGAAGCGTGGCCTCAAGCTCCGCAAGGCGCTGCGGCAGGCCGCCGAAGAGCTCCACACCACATCCATCACCGCCCTGGGGGTTTCCGCATGAGCGACGCTTTGCAGGCCGCCGAGATCGATCCCGGCACCCTGGCACTGTTCACCCAACCTGCCCCGCCGGCGGGTCGGACCCGCGGCAGCTTCCGCATGCTCACCACCGACGAGCCGCGCCGCCAAGCCCAGCAGGCGCCCGATGCGCAGCCGGAGCTGGTGCGGGCGGTGCTCGCCCCACGGGTCCAGCGTCGCCTGGCGGGGGAGATCGATTGGGATCTGGTCGACACGCTCCGCGAACGGGTATCGGCGGAACTGTCGGAGCGCGACCCTGACCCCTCGGCGCGTGAGGACGTGGGGAGGGAGATCATCGCGGCGGTGCTGGAGGAGGAGTCCCGCGCCTCCACCGTCCGCGGCCAGCTCACCTGGACCCTCGACCACCAGGACCAGCTCGCGCAGGCCCTGTTCGATGCGGTGTTCCGCCTCGGCCGGTTGCAGCCGTATCTCGATGACGAGGCGGTGGAGAACGTGATCATCTCCGGCTTCGACAACGTGCTGGTGGAAAACAGCGACGGCGAGCTGGTCCCCGCGCCCCCGGTCGCGTCGAGCGATGAGCAGCTGATCGAGTACCTGACGTTCATGGCCGCCCACCAGCCCAAACCCAGGGAATTCAGCGAGGCGGCGACGAAGCTGCACCTGGCCCTGCCGGGCCGGGCGAGGCTGTTCGCCTCGGCGTGGGTGACGTCGCGGCCGACGGTGATCATCCGCCGCAACCGCCTCGTTGACGCAGGGCTCCACGAGCTCGTCGCGTTGGGTTCGTTGTCGCAGGTGGCCGCGTCGTTCTTGTCTGCGGTGGTGCAGGCCCGGATGTCGCTGGTCGTCTCTGGGGATCAAGGCACCGGCAAGACCACCATGCTGCGCGCGTTGGCCCACGAGCTGCCCGCACACGTCCAGATCGGCACCATCGAAACCGAGTACGAGCTGTACTTGAAGGACACCGGGGATCATCAGGTGGTCCACGAGTGGCAGGCCAACCCCGGCTCCGGGGAGATCGGGCTCAACGGCCGCCGCGCCGGCGAGTACACCGTCCGCGAGGCCCTCGAAGACTCTCTGCGGGCGAACTTGTCGTACACGATCGTGGGGGAGGTCCGCGGCTCGGAGATCGTGACCATGTTCAAGTGCATGCAGTCCGGCTCCGGCTCCATGTCCACCACGCATGCGAGGACTGCCGAGGGGGCGATCCGGAAGCTTGTCACCTGTGCGACGCAGGAGGGCGCCAACATCACCCGCGAATACGCGCTCAACGTGATCGCCGAGGACATCGACGTGATCGTCCAGCTCCAGGTCGAATCCGTCCAACAGCCTGATGGCACCTGGCGGAAACGCCGCTGGGTGTCCGAGATCATCGCCGTCGAACCCGGCGAGGACGCCAAGGGCTTTGCCACGACCACCATCTTCGCCGCCGAACCGGGCAGCCACCGCGCCACCGCCCGCATCCTGCCACCGAGGTTCCGGATGCTGGAGCGGTTCGGGTTCGACCTGGCTGGCTTCAACGCCGAGCGGGGAACCCGCGCATGACTGTCCTGGCAGCATTGTCTGGTGCGCTGATCGTCGCGGGCATCCTCGGCCTGATCTACGCGCTGACCCCCCACCCCGTCACCCCCGCGAAGGCGCCGCGGGTCCGGCGCCGCCGGCTGTCGAAGGTCCGCACCGTTGCTCTCGCCGGGCTGGCCGCCGGGGCGCTGATCGCGGTGGTGACCGGGTGGCTCGTCGCCCTGGTCATCGCACCAGCCGCCTCGGTGATGATCTACAAGATGGTCACCGGTCGGGCGACGAACCGCATCGAGCGGCTCAACGCGCTGGCGGACTTCGCCCGCGCCCTCGGCGGCGTCCTGACCGTCGGCCGCGGCCTGGAGCAGGCGATCCTGCACGCCGCCCGCTCCGCCCCCGCCGCGCTGGCCCCCGAAATCGGCAGATTGGCTGCACGGGTCCGCGCCAACGTCGCCACCGCCACCGCGCTCAGGTTGTTTGCCGACGAGTTGGATGATGCGACAGGGGACCTGTTCGCCGCCACCCTGATCCTCGCCGCCGAACGCCGCGGCCCCGGCGTGGCCTCCGCCATGCAGGGCCTGGCCGAATCCATCGACGAGGACGTCAAGGCCCGCCGCCAGGTCGAAACCGAGCAGCAGAAGGCCCGCACCGCCGCCAGAATGATCACCATCATCTCCGCGCTCCTCCTCGGGGGCCTGTTCCTGGCCGGCAGCTACGTCGAGCCCTACCGCACCCCGCTGGGCCAGGTCCTGCTGACCGTGTTCATGTCCATGTACCTGGCCGCCTTGGTGTGGATGGGCCGCATCTCCGCCCCCAAGCCCCTGCCGCGGTTCATCGGCGTCACCGGACAGCACGCCACAGCCAACACCGCTGTCGCCGGGAAGCAGGGGGGTGTGGGATGACCGCGCTGCAGCTGGCCATGCTCTCGGGCGCCACCATCACCGCCGGCCTGGTCATGCTCGTCGCCGGCCTGGTGCCGGCCCCGACCCATCTGAAGGACGCCATCGGCCGCCTCCAACCCCGCATCACCCTCGACACCCTGAGCATGGGGGAGAAGGCAGATTCGGAGGTTCGCCTCGGCCGCTGGGCCGAGCGCCACCTCCCCGCGATCATCTGGGGCACCGCACCGGAGAAGGACCTCGCTCTCCTGGGACGCACCAAGGCCACGTTCTACGGCTCCAAACTGATCTCCGGCATCCTCGGCCTCCTCGTCGTGCCCGTGATCAGCGTGGCGACCATGTTGCTCGGTCTCCCCATCCCGATCGCGGTGCCCGTCCTCGGCTCGCTCGGGTTCGCGGCCATCATGTGGTTCCTTCCCAACAACGAACTCCGCGACCAAGCCGCCAAAGCCCGCGAAGAATTCTCCTACGCCCTGGTCGCGTTCGTGGAAATGGTGGCCCTCGAGCGGCTCTCCGGCGCCACCGTCCCCGAAGCCCTGCTCCGCGCCGCCGACACCGGCGACTCCTGGGTGTTCCAACGCCTGGCCACCGTGCTGCGCCGCACCCACTACACCGGCCAGAACCCGTGGGACGCGCTGGCGGACATGGGCCACCACTACGACCTGCCCGATCTGGTCGACCTGGCCGACATCATGCGCCTGGCCGGCGCCGACGGCACCCGCATCTACTCCTCACTACGCGCCCGCGGCGCCGCCATGCGCAACGCCACCCTCAACCAACAAATTTCGCGTGCCAACGCCGCCGGGGAACGCATCGCCATCCCCGTCACCCTGCTCGTCCTCGTCCTGGCGATCACCCTCGTCGTCCCCGCAGTCCTCCGCATGATCTAACCCGAAAGGAACCACTTCGATGCTTGCCCTCTACAGCTACCTCACCGCCACCCTCCACACGCGTGTCCGGGTGCGGGATCAGCGGGGCCTGTCCCAGTCCACCGAGAACGCGATCCTCCTGGCCGGCGCCGTCGGGATCGCCGTCCTGATCATCTCCGCCATCACCGCATATGTGCAGGCCAACCTCCCCTCCTGACCAGGACCAACGGGGCCTCAGCTCCTCCGTCCTGGCCACCATCCTCTTCCCGCTCGTCATCAGCGCCCTCTGGCTGACGATGCAGTGGGCCATGCTCACCTGGGCACAAGCAACCGCCCATGCAGCAGCACAAGACGGAGCCAGAGCAGCAGCAGCCCTCAACGCCACCGGAACACACGGTCAGGCCACAGCCACCCGAGCCGCCGACAACGGATCCATCGACAACCTCCACGTCACCGCCCAACGAGCCGCCCGACTCACCACAGTCACCATCACCGGCACCGCCCTACAAGTCATCCCCGGCTTCCCCGTCACCATCCAGGTCACGGCCACCTCACCCACCCAACGACTCACCCCATCCTGACGGAGACGAAGAGATGATGATCACACGACTCGCACTCGCGGCCCTGGCCGCACTGTTCCTGCTCGGTGTCTGCACCCCAGAGCCGGCGGAGACGCAGTCACCGACGGCCAGCACACCGGCCGCGACACCCTCGATCACGCCGTCACCGAGCCCGTCCCCCACCGCCTCACCGTCGCCCACCAGCACCCTGTCACCCGAACAAGAAGCCGCCCAAGCGGCAGCGGTGGAGTACTTCCGCGCACTCAACGCGGTCCGGAGCGACCTGGAGGCTGACTTTCAGCAGGTGGCCGACATCACAACAGGGACGCACACTTCGGCAGAGTCGCAGGTCATCGGTGAGTACCGCAGTAAGGGGATCGTCCAAGTCGGCGAGCGCACGTACACCTACAAGGGGGTGGGTCCGGTGGTGGAGGCCGGAGGCGTCAAGTCCGTGGAAGTCCGCGTGTGTAGCGACAGCACCAGCAGCGACATGGTCGACGCTGAGGGCAACTCGGTCCTCGACCCTGCCCGCCTGCGCTTCGTCGACTTCAGGCTCGACGTAGTCCAGGTCGGCAACAGCTGGCGGATCAACGGAGGACAGAGTGAGGCGGTCGAATCATGCTGAGACGAGTCCTACCGGTATTGGTCGTCCTCGGAACCCTCCTCGTCGGGGCATCAGTTCGGCCAGCCTCTGCAGAAGGCTCCGGCGGCGCCTTCTTGAACGAAGACACGATCGTGGTGTCGGTGAATGTGCCCGGCTCGTCGGGGGGTGGTGGCCGCGGGCAGGGGAGTGCTGGCGGTGGGGGATCGGCGCCGTCGGGTTGCTACACCGGTGGCGGTGCGGAGTTGCCCTGCACCCAGTGGGGCCTGGCCTGGCGGCCCGACCTGCAGTGCTACGCCCGCGTCAAGCCCTACCAGCCGCCACTGACCGACCCAGTCTGGGAGGGCAACACGACCGGGACGATCATCGAGTGCCGCACCGGCACTGAGGGTGGGTGGAGCAACACCTGGGACCTGTGGGCGGCTGCGGCGCAGTTGGCGGCTCCGCCGGATCCCGCGGAGCTCGCCAGGCGAGCGGTGGAGCGGATGCAACTCGAAGCGATCCGGATGGGTACCTTCCCCGAACAAGCCGAACGCGCACCCAGAGACCTCGGCTACGTCGGCTGGAACTCGTGGATGTGGGTCTCCAACCCGACCCCGTCGACGTGGGGACCGATCACCAAGTCCGTGTCTGAGGCCGGCTACACCGTCACCGCCACCGGACAGGTCGACAAGGTCGTGTGGGACATGGGCGACGGCACCACCATCACCTGCGGCCAAGGCAAACCCTGGCGCTCCATCTGGGTCCACAACGAACCATCCCCGGACTGCGGCCACATGTACGCCAAGGATGGCGAGTACACGATCACCGCCACCTCCCACTGGGTGGTCAACTGGTCCGGCATCGGACAGAGCGGCACCATCACCACGCAGCTCTCCGACACCGCCACCCTGCGGATCGCCGAAGTCCAGGTCGTCAACATCGTCACCCCCGAGAGCTGACGACGATGAGGCGTGATGGGCAGCGGGGGATGATGGTGGCCGTCGAAACCGCCATCATCCTGCCCGTCCTGCTAGCCATGGTCGGGCTGCTGGTCGTGCTGGCCACCGGAGCGTTGGCGCAGATGACGGTGGATTCGGCCGCTTCCCAGGCCGCCCGCGCCGCCTCCCTCGAACGCGACACCGGCACCGCCACCGCCTCCGCACGAGCTGTGGCCGCCTCCACCTTGACCGAGTCCGGCACCACCTGCCGCACCTCGAACGTCGCCGTGAACGCCGCCGGCCTCCGCGCCCCCCTCGGCACCCCGGCTGTGGTGTCGGTGACCGTGACCTGCACCGTCGACCTCCAGGTCGGCCTCCCCGGCTTCCCCTCCACCCGCACCCTCACCGCCACGAAATCCTCGCCGGTCGACACCTACCGGAGCCGACGATGAACCCCCGTCACGCGCTGACCCGCCCCGGTCGGGGTTCTTCCGGGCATGGGAAGAAGCGTGGGGAGCGGGGAATGGTGTCGGTGTGGGTGTCGGTGGCTTTGGTGGCGTTCATCGTGACCATCGGCATCGGCGTCGACTTCGCCGGCCACGCCAGCGCCGCCCAGCACGCGCGCGCCGTCGCCGACGAAGCAGCACGTGCCGGCGGACAGCACCTGACCCTCGACTCCGGCCGGGCCCGCCCCGATGTGCACACCGCCATCGCGGCCGCGAACACCTACGTCGCCGCCTCCCCCTACACCGGCACCACCACGATCCGCGGCGGCGACACCATCACCGTCACCGCCACCGGCACCTACCGGTGCCAGTTCCTCTCCATCATCGGCATCACCACCCTCCGCGTCCAAGAGACCGGCACCGCGACCGTGAAATCAGTCCTCGGAGGAACAGAACAATGACCCGCCTCCTGAGCAGCCTCGCCGCCATCTCCGCGATCGCAGGAATCCTCATCGGCGCACCAGCGCTGCTGATCCAACTCGGACAACTCCCCGGCTTCCTCCCCCGCCTCGACCGGCTCGCCGGGATGCTCCTGGCACCCGACTCCGGCCGCTTCCTCCTGGTCCTCATCTGGGCCGCCGCATGGACGCTGTGGGCATGGCTCACCGTCCTGATCCTCATCGAGACCGCGGCACTGCTGCGCGGGGTGAAAGCGCCCCGCCTCCCTGCAGCGTCGATGCCGCAAGGCCTGGCCAGGGCCCTGGTCGTCGCGGCCGCCGCCGCGTTCATCGCCACACCCCTCAACGCCGGCGCAGCCCAACCAGACACCGCCTCAGCCCCCGTCGCTGCGGTGCCGGCGGCGGTGGCGCTGCCCAGCCAGGACCCCCGCCCCACACCCCCACCCGACGTGGCCCCGGCAGAGTCGGTCACGGTCGACGAGGGCGACACCCTGTGGGATCTCGCCGAGGAACACCTCGGCGACCCTGGTCGGTGGCCCGAGCTCTACGACGCCAACAAAGGCACCCCCCAGCCCACCGGGCACGTCCTCGAGGACCCCGACCAGATCGATGTCGGCTGGACCCTCACCCTCCCCGGCCAACCAGCCCGAGCCACCACCGAACCGGCGCCCCAGACCCAGACGCAGCCGGAGACTCCTCGCCGCGAAGCCGTCACCTCACTGCTCCCCGCCGAAGACACCGCCCCCGTCGAGACGCCGGCCGCCGCCACCCCGTCGACAGCACCTTCAGTCACGCCCTCCGCCACGCCGTCCGCCGCCGCGCCGTCCGCTGCCGCGCCCACGGCGATCTCCTCCGCGGCTCCGGCGACGCTGACCCCGCTCCGCGCGGAAGCCACCGCCGTGGACATCGCCGAGGACTCCGACAGGGTTGATGCGCCGATGTATGCGTGGGAGGTCGCCGGGCTCCTCGGCGCCGGCACGTTCCTCGGTGTCGGGATCTCCACGCTGCTCGGCGCGCGGCGCAGGGAGCAGTTCCGCACCCGCCGCCCGGGCCGGATGATCGCCACCCCCGACCCGGTGGTGGCCCCGATCGAGCAGACCGCACAGCTCGCCACGAGCCTCTCCGGCCTCCTGGTGGCCCGCCTCGACCAAGTCCTGCGCCGCCTCGACCCCCACACCACCCTCACCGCAGTCGTCGTCGCCCGCGACGCAACCATCGTCGTCCACACCCCCGACCAGCTCCCCGCCCCCTGGATCCACGACCGCGACGGGTGGCTGCTGCCCAACACCGCCCCCGTGGAAACCGTCGGCGACCTGGTCCCGGACAGGCCGTGCCCCTATCCGCTGCTGGTCACCATCGGCGCCGACACCTCCGACCGGGTCGTGCTCCTCAACCTCGAACACGCCGGCCTCGTCACGGTGTCCGGGGATCCGGTGATGAGCGCCGACTTCACCCGCTACCTCGCCGCCGAACTCGCCATCAACCCCTGGTCCGACGGCGTCCGGATCGCCTGCGAGGGACCTGCCACCCAAGTCATTGGCATGTTCCCCGAACGCCTCGACGCCCACCTCGACGAGATCCTCACCATCGCCACCACGAACGCCGCACGCGCCGCCAACAACGCCGTCCAGGCGTCTGAGGGCCGCGCCGTGCAGGCCGGCGACGAAACCTGGGCCGCGGCCGCCGTCATCACCGGCAAGCCATCAGAGGACCTCGAGGAGCTGGCCGCGCTCATCGCGAACCACCCCCACCAAACCGGCACCGCCCTCCTCACCCTCACACCCACCGGAGGGGATCTGGCGCTAACACCAGCCGGACGCATCCGAGGACTCGGTTTCGAGCTCACCGCCGTCGGCCTCACCGAAGACGAAGCAGCCGGCTGCGCCGACCTCCTCGCCGCCGCCACCCGCGACGACACCCCACCGGCACCAGCCGATCAGCTCGTCGACGTCACCGGCAACCTACTCCCCGAACACCGCGCCGACCGCAACAACGACGACACCGACACGGTCGAGTCGCTGCTCCCCGAACCCGACCACGCCTACATCGACACCGCCGCCGTCACCAGCGATGACCTGATCACGGTGGCGCCCCGGGTGCCGGAGCCGGTCGCCGAGGCGCTGCAGGAGCGGGATCCGGACCTCGATGCGCAGGTGCGGGCCTGGTTCTCCGCCCACTGCCCCTACCCCCGCCTGTCCCTCCTAGGCCCCGTGACCGCCCGCTGCCACGGCAAACCGCTGGCCAAGCAGAAGGCCTACTACACCGAAGCCCTGGCCTACCTCGCCCTCCACCCCCACGGCGTGACCGGCGACCAGGTCGCCGAAGCCCTCGGCATCACCGTCGAACGGGCCCGCACCGTCATCTCCACCCTGCGCCTGTGGCTCGGCACCAACCCCGCCACCGGCACCCCCCACCTTCCCGACGCGAAAAGCTCCCCGCAAGCCAAAGCCAGGGGAGTGGGTCTCTACCTCGTCGAAGACCTCCTCGTCGACGCTGACCTGTTCCGCCGCCTCCGAGCCCGTGGCCTCGCCCGCGGTCGCGAAGGCATCGAAGACCTTGAAACGGCGCTGCAGTTGGTGACAGGCCGCCCGTTCGACCAGCTCCGCCCCGCTGGCTGGGCCTGGCTCATCGACGGTGACCGCGTCGACCACCACATGGTCTGCGCCGTCACCGACGTCGCCCACATCCTTGTCACCCACCATCTCCAGTCAGGTGACCTCGACGCCGCGAAACACGCCGCTACCATCGCCCTGACAGCCGACCCCGACTCTGAAACCGCACGCCTCGACCTGGCCGGGATCATGGTCCACGACGGCCGCACCACCTCAGCACGGCGGATCCTGGCCGACGCCCTCGGCGACAACGCAGACCTCGACCTCACCCCCAGAGCAAGCGACATCCTCAACGGCAAGAACTGGCTCAAGACCGGGTAGGACTGCCTGCCGTCGCATGAGAGTGGCGCTGGGTAGCTCGACAAACCTCAGGCTCCTCCCGAGAGCTCTGATCGAACTGTTAGCCAGCGCCGCCCCTTCACCCGGCAACACCCACCGACTTGCGCATCCACGGGCACACAAGGCCGGCCTATCAATCCCAGGCCGGCCCATGCCCAGCGATTCCTTGAGTCCCTGTCCTTCGCGACTAACTCAAAGATCGGCTGTGAATGAGGCATTGGGCTCAAGGTGTTCATCCAGGATCAGGCGCATACCTTGCCACCATTTGTGTGGAAGTTGAGGGTTCCGAAGTCGGAGGACAGCCACGCTTGGGCGCATGCAGGGCTGGAGCTGTTAGCGAGCCTCAGGTACGGCGTCCATGTGGTCGCGCCGTTCGGATAGGGCCTCACCGAGTCGTACGCACCAGCGGCTCGTCCCTCGGAGGTGACCTGCTGCTCAACGGTGACGGTGTTCCGGTAGGCACCTGTGCCGACCAGCACCACTCGAGACCAATTCGCGTAGCACATATTGGACCAGCGGAGTTGGACCCAACCCAAGAGCACCCCCTTCGTAGGACCACGTGTGCCATAGATCGCCCGCTGCGCGACCGTGTATGCGTCGGTGCAAGACGTTGGACTGCCGTTCCCGCCCCAGTCGGCCGCCTGGGCAGCCGACGGGGGCGACACGACCAGCGATGCGGCCAATGCCAGCGAAATCGCCAATGCTCGAATCTTCTTCATTAGTTGTCCCCCACCTTGTTCGATGAAGCCACCTCTAGTTGGGTGGCGCTTATGCCAAAGCATGCCCTAAACGAGTTCTTCCAGGGGGCAGTGAGTGGGCTTTCATCAACTGGAGACCTCGGGCCCCCTGGCCTGACAAGTCGACCAGCCCTTCACGACCCTCATCTTCGAGCTCTGGTCGGATCAGATAGTCATCAGAGAAGCGTGGCTGACCTCCGGCAGAAGCTGCCATTGACGTGGTCGATGCGCTGACTCCTGCCGCGGCTGATGCGCTGACCAGCCCGGCGGAGCGCTACGGCTGCGCCTTCGAACCGGAGGCGGTGGAAATCCTGGTGAGGGACAGCCGCGGCTATCCCTACTTCCTCCAGGAGTTCGGCCGCACCACGTTGGAACGTGGCCTCTGACAAGCTCTTCACCGCCCAGGACGCCGGGTTCTTCGCGGTGCGTTGCGTCCACAGACGCGCCATCGAGAAGGAACGTCGCTACCTCCATGCGATGGCCTCGCTGCCTGAGTCTGAACCTCGTAGCGCCGACGTTGCCGCCAAGATGGGGTTTCCGGCCAGCGAGCTGACCACGGTGAGGCGGTCCCTGATCGACAAGGGGCTGATCTACGCACCCGAGCGTAGGAAATCCTCGCCTTCACCGAGCCGGGCCTGGACGAGTTCATCGCCAGCGCTGAACGGCCCTCACTGAGCCTCGATCCGTTCCTTCCGGGCATGGGTGCGGAACTGATCGCCGCCGCCTGGGATCTGGCTGGTTATCCGAACTCCGGCCGGCTCGCCTCGGCTGCCGGGCTCGTGCCCGTCCCGCGAGACTCCGGCCGTCGCACCGGGAACCTGCACCGGCCGATGCGCTACTCGCGGAAGCTGCGCCGGGTGTTCTACCTCTCCGCGTCGGCCGCCATGATGCGCGAGGGACCCAACCGTGACTACTACCTCAAGAAACGCGGACAGGGACACAGACACGTCCAAGCACTCATCGCGCTCGCCCGCCGACGCGTCGACGTCCTGTGGGCGCTACTCCGCGACAACAGGCCCTTCGAACTCGCCCCACCCATGCGAGAACCCGTGGCCCGAACGGCTTGACAAAGTCATTGAGAATCCACCGATGAGCCTGGATGGTGTGCGGGCGTCGTGACGCAGGAATGCCTCTCTGACCGGGAAGAAATAGAGCTTGTCTAAGGTCTTATTCGTCCGATTCGAGAGGTATCTCGTAGATGCAATTCAGGCACGCTCCTGCCGCGGTGTCGGCAGTGTTTGACGATCCGAATCTCGTGTCGGTCGCGGGCCTTATCCCACTGCTCAGGCTCGCGCAGTGTGCCGGGCTGGCATAGCTGGCTCAGGGGCGGTTGAGCGTGCCGACGGACAAGGGCTCCCATGCGGGCGCGAAGGTGATGGCGCTGGTGGCGGGGATGTGCGCTGGGGCGGACTCGATCGACGACATGAACCTGCTCCGACATGGCGGGATGGGCCGGTTGTTCGACCGGGCGTACGCGCCGTTGACGCTGGGATCGGTCCTGCGTGCCGGTACCTTCAACGCGTCGTAGGAGTACCTTGGCCCAAGGCTGCGTTTGTGGATCAGGTCCACCATTGACACCTGACTAGGGACGGGCGTAGCTTTGATTGGGCAGAAGTTCGATCCCGCACATCGCTCATTGTGAGGGGCGACCCAACGGAGGGAAGTCTGACTAATGAACCGAGTTCGCACAGTATTTGTCGCCGCACTTGCGGTGCTTTTTGTTTCTGGGGTGCCGACAGGTGCAGGGGCTGCCCAGGATTCTACCGGGTGGATCACGCACAACGCCCTGTACAACCTCGTCGGTTGCGGCGTGTACAGCGATTGGAACACTGCCCGCAGGGTTGCCACGTCCACTGAGGCCTCACCATGCCCTGGCCAGGTCCAGGCCGGGATAAAGGTCGGCTCGTCGACCTATGTTTATGGCCTCTGGTACAACTACCAGTCTCAGGTGGTCGCGGACCGGACGGGCAGCGCCCACTGGTCCGCCTATCGGACCTAGTGTTGACGGTGGGTGCGGTGACCGGCGGGGGGCGGAGGTGACTTCAAGTCCCACCGAGTCGATAGCGGCGCGGGTACGAGGTGCGCTGGTGGCGGTCTCGCTTGGTGTAGCGGCGCTTCTTCTCGTCGCCTGTGGCCAGTCGAATGACGGGTCCGGGACTGACCCGGCGCAGGACGGTGGCCTCTTCGATGAGCGAATCGGGGCGGAGATCGAGGACGCGACTGCCAATGGTGCGAGCGCGGATCAGCTGGCCCTGCTTGAGCGGGCGCGGGGCGAGGGTGAGGTGACGATCGAGACGGCTCGGCAGGCGCGACGGGCGTATGCCGAGTGTGCGACTGCTGCCGGGGTGGAGGTGACGTTCGACGAGACGACTCGCCCCGATGGTTGGGTGAGCTGGGTGACGATCGTTGATGGCTCCGGCGCGGCCAACACGGAGCAGATCGCCCGTGACTGCGAGCGCAGGGAAGCACTGTGGGTGATCGTGCTGTACAGCACGCAGCCGGCCACCGAGCAGGCGACTGCCGACTACCTCGATCAGCAGGCACCGGTGCTGCGTTCCTGCTTGGAGGAAGCCGGTTTCCAGCCCGAACCGGACGCCACTGGGATGGAACTCGCCATCTTGACTACGAGAGCGGACGATCCGGTAATGCGCGAGACGGGGGTTATGTGCCTTCAGCAGATCGGCATCGATGGCTTCTGATGAGTGCCGGCGGCAGGTCCCGTGTAGTCGTGGCCGTGCTCGCTCTCGGGGCGCCGTTGCTCGTCGGCGTGGTCCTGGCGGTTTGGGCGCTGGCTGATTCCCCGCTGCAGTCCGCGACGCGGCCACAGCCCTTGATCGGGACGGTCGAGCTGGCTGAGCGCCGCGATGTGGAGCTGACTTCGGTGACGCTGATCCCGGCTGAGCCGTACCCCGTTGTGAGTCAGTCGACGGGGACGGTGACCGCATTGTCGATCACTTCCGGGGAGGCGATCGGCTCTGGGGCGACGGCCTTGGCTGTCGATGGCCGGCCAGTGGTGGCGTATGTCTCGGCTGCGCCGCTTTACCGGGACATCGTTGAGGGACTGGAGGGTGATGATGTCGCGGCGGCTCAGCGGCTACTGGCTGATCTGGGTCATCTCGACGCAGTGGACGGACGTGCCGGCTCGCCGACTACGGCCGCGATCCGCGCCTTCAACGCTGCCCAAGGATACGGTGAGGACAACGGTGTCCTCGCGGTTGGGTCGCTGTTGTGGGTCCCGGAGGGTAGTGCTGCGCCGCAGTCCGTGACGATACGCGTCGGGCAGCTCGTCGCACCGCAAACGGAGTTGTACATGACGGCCTCGGGCGAGGATCGCATCGAGGTCGGTGCACCCGAGGCCGACGTCGACCGTCTGCTGACCGTTGGCTCGGTCACAGCGACCCTTGGGTCCGGGCAGACCACCCTCACCGATCCCGCGGACATCGAGGCTATCAAGACTGTGCTCGGTGGCGAGACCACAGCCGGTGCGGCTCTCGAGTCCATCACGCCACGGACGGTCGGCACGGTGCCGGCCAGTGCAGTTGTGGTGGGAACCGATGGAGTGGCCTGCTTCTTCACGGACCTTCAGGGACCGGGGACTCGGATCGATGCAGCTGCCGGTTCGTTCGGGCTGGTCGACGTCGACGCCGATCTCATTGGGACACCAGTGCTGATCAATCCGCGTACGACGCGGGAGGATCTGGCATGCGACTCGTAGCCGAGGGTCTCCACTTCAGCTATCCGGGTGGAGACCGGTCTGTTCTGGCAAACCTGTCGTTCGAGGTTCAATCGGGCACGAGCGCGGCGATCATCGGCCCGTCGGGTTCGGGCAAGACCACGCTGTTGTCCGTGCTCGGAGGCCTTCTTCCCCCGCAGCGGGGCCTTTTCCGTTGCACGGACGACGACGGCCTCGATCATGCGCCTGCCGACGTCGCGACCTGGGTGCTCCAGACAGTCTCGCTGCTCCCCGAGCGGAGCGTGAGAGACAACGTGTGTCTGGGCGCCTACCTCGACGGCACTCCGCGCGATCTGGCCCGCGAACGGGCGGCGGATGCTCTTGCCGTCGTGGGCCTGGCCGACCGTGCCAGCGAGCCGGCCGGGGTGCTCTCCGGTGGTGAGGGGCAGCGTGTCGCAATCGCACGGGCCCTCGCCTCGAGGCGGCCGCTGATCTTCGCCGACGAGCCCACCGGCCAGCTGGACGCCTCGACCACCGCTGCGGTGCTCGATGCATTCTTTGCACTGGCGTCACGGACGATCGTGCTGATCACTCACGACGAGACGGCCGCGGCCCGGTGCGACATCGTCTGGCACCTGGTGGATGGGACGCTGGTGCGATCAGAAGCCGGTCAGAAGGTGCGACGATGAGCGAGTCACCCTGGCCGGTCGGCTTGGCCGTCTCGGAGGGGGTGGCGAACGCGCGGTCCGGGCGCTGGGTCTCCCTCATCATCGTCGTGGCTGTGGCGTGGATTACGACCGGGGTTGGCCTGGCCAACGCGCTCGAGGTGAGTACTCTCTCTCGCGCCGAGGAAGAGTGGATCGCCGCGGGAGCATTCGTCATGTCGATCGAGCCCGCCTCCCACGAGACAGGCGCCCGCATCGATGTCGCTGCCTGCGAGCGGCTGAGCCAAACGGACGGGATTTCGGCCTCGTTCGCGGTGGCCGTGACCACTGCCACGATCGAACCGGCCAATGCGCCGGGCACGCTCACGACGCTAAGCGAGGTCTCGCCCGGAATCTATCCCTTCCTGGATGTCCGTGAACCGACCGGAGCTGGACTGGTGGCCACTGCCACCGCAGCAGGCCCGATTGGTCTCGCAGACGGCGAGGACACAATCTTCACGCGAACCGACGCCTCCGGAACCTCGACCCCCATGCGGGCCACCGCAGTGATCGTCGACCGCGCCGCCCTCAGCGCCGGCCTGGAAGGCTCCTTCATGCTGCCCGCCTTGCTGACCGGTGAGGCGGACTCGTGCCACGTCAGGACCGACGCAGCTCACATTGAGGCCGTCCCCACCTATGTGAGCCAGGCACTGTCTGCCCCAGACGGCACCTTGGCCATCGTTCGACCACTCCTGTCCACCAACACGTACGGCCTCGACTTCGCCACGGCCTACTCGAACCGGATCCTCACCGGAGCGTGGGCCGGCGGAACAGTGGCACTGACCGCACTATGGGCGCTAGTGCAACGGGCACGGCGAACACGTCACGCCATCTACCAAACATTCGGCGCGCACTCACGGGCAAGACTGACGATGCAGCTCACCGAATGGGCCGCCCTGTCACTCCCCGGGGCGACCTGGGGCTGGGGAATCGCGACATCCCTCGCGATCGGTCTAGGCGCCGACCCGGGCATCTCGCTGACTCAAATCACCCTGCAGATCATCGCCACCTGGTGTGCTGTGTCGATCGCGATCGTCGCCATCGCACTGATTCCCGTCGGGACACTACTCGATGCGTTGAAGGACCGCTCCTGAGCCCGGACCAGCCGCACAGGTGACAGGAGCATCACCAAATCAGCAACAGATCCCAGCCGTCTGCATAACCGGTTTGCGACCGACTGTAATGCCTCGCTGAGTCCTTAAGCTTGGCGTTTTACCGCCTCATCCACATGCTATGCCGCCGACTACTGCGTGGGCACGCTCGCGGGGGGGGGGGGCTGTCAAGTTAACGGTGTATCTCATTGTTGTTTGACTCTCAGTATCGGCGGCCGGCGGAGAGCCGACCGTCGAAGGTGATCTCGAACGCGTTGAGGGCGCCCTTCCAGCGCTGTGTCCAACGTGCTCGTCCCTTGCCTGTGGGGTCCAGCGCCATCACGGCCAGGTAGACGCACTTGAGCGCGGCCTGCTCGTTGGGGAAGTGCCCGCGGGCCTTGACGGCTTTGCGGATCCTGGCGTTGACCGACTCGATCGCATTGGTGGTACACACGATCCGGCGGATCTCCTTGTCGAACTGCAGGAACGGGACGAACTCCGGCCACGCGTTCTCCCACAAGCGCACGATCGCCGGATACTTACTACCCCACTGCTCGGTGAACTCCAGGAACCGGTCCTCGGCCGCGGACACGGTGTCGGCGGTGTAGATCGGCCGTAGCGCGCGGGCCAGCTTGTCCCAGTCCTGCCTTGCCGCGTAGCGGAACGACCCGCGGATCAGGTGGACCACGCAGGTCTGCACAATCGTTTGCGGCCACACGTTCCCCACCGAATCGGGCAAACCTTTCAGCCCGTCGCACACCAGCATCAACACGTCCGTCACGCCGCGGTTCTTGATCTCGGTCAGCACCTGCTGCCAGTACTTCGCGCCCTCGCCGCCGTCCCCGGCCCACAGCCCGAGGATGTCGCGGTTCCCCTCGACGGTGACCGCCAACGCGACGTAGATCGGCCGGTTCGCGACCTGCCCGTCACGGACCTTCACATGGATCGCGTCGATGAACACCACCGGATACACCGGGTCCAGCGGCCGGTTCTGCCACTCGCCCATCGAGTCCAGGACCTTGTCAGTGATCGTCGAAATCGTGGTCTTCGACACCTCAGAGCCATACACATCGGCCAGATGCGCCGCGATATCGCCATGCGTCAGCCCGCGAGCCGACAGCGACAACACCACATCCTCGATCGCCCCCAGACGCCGTTGCCGCTTCGCCACCACGACCGGCTCAAACGACCCGGCCCGATCCCGAGGCACAGCGATCTCGACCGGGCCGGCCTTCGTCAGCACCGTCTTCGACCGCGTCCCGTTACGGGCATTGTCGCTGCCCTCGACCCGCTCATGCTTGTCATAGCCCAGATGCGCGGTCATCTCGCCCTCCAGGGCCGACTCCAGGACCAGCTTCGTCAGCTGAGCCAGCAACCCGCCCTCGCCCTCCACCGACAGCCCCAGCCGCTGCGCGTCGCCCACGAGCTGCGCCACCAAATCCTTGTCCACCAGCGGGGCCGTTCCCGTCGCCGTCACCTCGTCACCCTCCATCACGACCGCCTCAGCGACCGGCTCAACCTGCATCCTCATCAGGTACCTCCTACATCGGAGTTATGTGATGTCTCACGAGATCGTGGACGGTTGTGTCTCGGGACATCGTTGACGGTCGGGTGTCTCATGAGTTCGTGGACGGTCGGTTCTGGGTG
>NZ_FQZG01000070.1 GCF_900141915.1 Tessaracoccus bendigoensis DSM 12906
AGACCCCCCGAGGGTCAGGTCCCGGGAGGGCCGGGGCCGAGGGAGACCCCCCGAGGGTCAGGTCCCGGGAGGGCCGGTGCCGAGGGAGACCCCCCGAGGGTCAGGTCCCGGGAGGGCCGGTGCCGAGGGAGACCCCCCGAGGGTCAGGTCCCGGGAGAGCCGGTGCCGAGGGCGACCCCGCGAGGAGACGGCTACTTGTTGGCCTCGATCATCCCGCGCAGTTCCTTCTTCAGATCAGAGATCTCATCGCGATGCCGGGCCGCGACCTCGAACTGGAGCTCGGCGGCCGCCTGATGCATCTGCTCGGTCAACTCGGCGATCAGCTTCGTCAGGTCGGCGGTTGCCATCTGCGACGGGTCGAGGCCGCGTCGGCCGCCCTTCTTGGCCGAGTCGAGCAGGGCGTCGGTGTCGGCGTCCTCGCGGGCCAGCATGTCCGAGACGTCCGCGATCCGCTTCCTCAGCGGCTGCGGGTCGATCCCGTGCTCGGTGTTGTAGGCCACCTGGATGGCCCGCCGCCGGTTTGTCTCATCGATGGCCGAGGCCATCGAATCGGTGATCCTGTCTGCGTACATGTGCACCTGACCAGCGACGTTACGGGCGGCTCGGCCGATCGTCTGGATCAGTGAGCGTTCGGAGCGGAGGAAGCCCTCCTTGTCGGCGTCGAGGATCGCCACCAGCGACACCTCGGGCAGGTCGAGACCTTCACGGAGCAGGTTGATGCCGACCAGCACGTCGTACTCGCCGAGCCGCAACTCCCGCAGCAGTTCGATGCGTCGGATGGTGTCGATGTCGGAGTGCAGGTAGCGGGTGCGGATGCCGTGGTCCATCAGGTAATCGGTGAGGTCTTCGGCCATCTTCTTCGTCAGAGTCGTGACGAGCACCCTCTCGTTGCGCCCGACCCGCAGCTTCACCTCGGCCATGAGGTCGTCGATCTGACCCTTTGTCGGCTTCAACACCACCTCTGGATCGACCAGCCCCGTGGGCCGGATGATCTGCTCGACGAACCCGTCACTGCGCTCCATCTCGTACGGCCCAGGCGTGGCCGAGAGATAGACCGTCTGCCCGATCCGGTCGACGAACTCATCGAACTTCAGCGGCCGGTTGTCGATGGCGCTGGGGAGCCGGAAACCGTGCTCGACCAAGGTTCGCTTGCGGGAGGCGTCACCCTCGTACATGCCCCCGATCTGCGGGATCGTGACGTGCGATTCGTCGACGACGAGCACGAAATCCTCCGGGAAGTAGTCGACCAGGCAGCTCGGCGCTGACCCGGCCGCGCGCCCGTCGATGTGGCGGGAGTAGTTTTCGATGCCCGAGCAGGTGCCGATCTGGCGCATCATCTCGATGTCGTAGCTGGTGCGCATCCGAAGCCGCTGCGCCTCGAGCAGCTTGCCCTCCGCCTCGAACTGGGCCAGGCGCTGCGCGAGTTCGGCCTCGATCGTGCCGATCGCCCGCTCCGTCCTCTCGTTGCCCGCCGAGTAGTGCGTCGCAGGGAAGACGTAGGCCTCGTCCTCCTCGAGGATCACGTTTCCGGTGAGCGGATGCATCGTCGCGATGCGCTCGACCTCGTCGCCGAAGAACTCGACCCGCAGCGCATTCTCCTCATACATCGGGAAGATCTCCAACGTGTCGCCCTTTACTCGGAAGGTGCCGCGGCCGCCGCCGATGTCGTTGCGGGCGTACTGGATGTCGACCAGGTGCCTGAGGAGGGCGTCGCGGTCGAACTCCTCGCCGACCCGCAAGGTGACGCGCTGCTGCAGGTACTCCTCGGGCGTGCCGAGGCCGTAGATCGCAGACACCGTCGCGACCACGATCACGTCGCGCCTGGTCAGCAGCGAACTCGTCGCGGCGTGGCGCATCCGCTCAACCTCCTCGTTGAGCGAGGAATCCTTCTCGATGTAGGTGTCGGTCTGCGGCAGGTACGCCTCGGGCTGGTAGTAGTCGTAGTACGAGACGAAGTACTCGACGGCGTTGTTGGGCATCAGGTCGCGCAGCTCGTTGGCGAACTGGGCGGCCAGGGTCTTGTTGGGCTGCATCACCAACATGGGCCGTTGTAGCCGCTCGGCCAGCCACGCGACCGTCGCCGTCTTGCCGGTACCGGTGGCGCCGAGCAGGACGACGTCCTTCTCGCCCGCGTTGATCCTTTTCTCGAGCTCGTCGATGGCGCGGGGCTGATCACCCGAAGGTTCGAACTCCGAGATCACCTCCAGCGGTGCCACCTGACGCTGCAGCTCTTCGATTGGTCGCATCCCATCAGCCTAGTGACCTCCTCCGACAATCAGTCCCGGGGCGGCCCCTGTTCGCCGCGAGGCTATTTAAGTGACGGACGGGTTGTCTATCTATGCAGCCAAGGGGATAAGGTAAGCCTCGCCTTAATCCTTCTCTGAGTGGAGCAACCCGATGAACCGGTTCCGAATTGGTGCAGCACTGGCGGTGGCGGCCGCGCTGCTGCTGGCGGCATGTGGCTCTGGCGACCCAGCCGCGACGTCCAGCCCCGGCACAGCGTTGGACGATGCAGGTCAGGCCGCCTTCCCCGTCACGATCACGCACACCTACGGCGAGACGGTGATCCCGGAGAAGCCGGAGCGCGTCGCGACGGTCGCCTGGGCGAACCATGAGGTCCCGCTCGCGCTCGGGGTCGTGCCCGTCGGCATGACCAAAGTGACCTGGGGCGATGACGACGACAACGGCGTCCTGCCCTGGGTCGAAGACGAACTCGAACGGCTCGGAGCCGAAACGCCGGTGCTTTTCGACGAGACCGACGGCATCCCGTTCGAGCAGATCGCAGACACCGAGCCGGACGTGATCCTCGCCTCGTATTCGGGCCTGACCCAGGAGGAGTACGACACGCTGTCCAAGATCGCTCCGACCGTTGCCTTCCCGGGCGTCGCCTGGGGCACCTCCGTGAACGACATGATCCGACTCAACTCGACGGCCATCGGGCTGGCCGAGGAGGGCGAAAAACTGATCGCGGACCTCGACACCCAGGTGCAGGATGCCTTGGCGGAGTTCCCGGATCTCGCCGAAGCGAAGGTGCTGTTCGCCTGGATCGACCCAGCCGACCTCAGCCAGGTCGGGTTCTACACCAGCCATGACACCCGTCCCGGATTCCTCGAGAGCATCGGCCTGCCGACCCCCCAGGTGGTCGCGGAGGAATCGGCCAAGACCGCGGAGTTCTTCGTCCAGGTCAGCGCCGAGCAGGCCGACCGCTTCGACGACGTGGACCTTTTCGTCACCTACGGCGATGCCGACGGCGACACCGTGGCCCAATTGCAGGCCGATCCGCTGCTGTCAAAGATCCCCGCGATCGCGGAGGGTCACATCGCCATCCTTGAGAACAACACCCCGCTGGCAGCCTCAGCCAACCCGTCGCCGCTGTCCATCCCCTGGGGGATCAGCGACTACTTCGCGCTCCTGGCGGAGAACCTGGGCTGAGCGCGGTGACCGTCCGCACCGAACCGCCCGACGTCGCGCCTCTACGGCGCCCGGCGGTGGTGCGCGCCGTGTTGCTGTTCGGTGGCCTCGTGCTGGTGGCGCTGCTCGTGGCCGCCTCCGTGGGGCTCGGCGTGCGCAGCGTCTCACTTTCCGACATCATCGCTGCGCTCGCCGGGCAGCAAGAGACCGTCGCTCAGGCGGCGGTGGTGGCCCGGGTACCGAGGACCGTGCTGGCGATCCTGGTGGGGGCGGCCCTCGCCGTCTCCGGCATGGCGATGCAGGCCGTCACCCGCAACCCGCTCGCCGACCCCGGCATCTTCGGTGTCTCCAGCGGAGCAGCACTGGCTGTCGTTATCGGCATCTCGTTCTTCGGGCTCAGTTCTCCCTGGTCGACGATGGGCCTTGCGGTTCTGGGGTCTGCCTGCGCCGCCGTCTTTGTCTACACCGTCGGCTCGCTCGGCAGGGGTGGCGCGACGCCCCTGAAACTGGCGTTGGCCGGGGCAGCGACGACAGCGGCGTTGGAATCCCTCGTCTCTGCCCTTCTGCTGCCCCGCGTTGAGGCGATGCAGATCTTCAGGTTCTGGCAGATCGGCGGCGTCGGCGGTGCCACCTGGGACAGGATCGCGCTCGTGGCGCCGGTGATCGGCATCGCGGCCGTCATCGTCGTGCTCACCGCACCGGGCATGAACTCACTCGCCCTTGGTGACGATGTGGCCACCGCACTGGGCGAGCGCGTCGCCCGCACCAGGGCCTTCGCCGCCATCGGCGCCGTCATCCTGTGTGGTGCGGCGACCTCGGTCGCCGGGCCCATCGCGTTCGTCGGGCTGGTGGTCCCGCACCTCGGTCGCCTCCTGATCGGCACCGACCATCGCTGGCTGTTGCCGCTGAGCGCGCTCCTCGGGGCCGCCCTGCTGCTCGCCGCCGACGTAGTGGGCCGCCTTGTGGCCCGGCCCGAGGAGGTGGAGGTCGGGGTCGTGACCGCCCTCATCGGCGCCCCATTCTTCATCTGGATCGTGCGCAGGCAGAGGGTGAGACAACTGTGAGCAGCGCCGCGATTATCGAGGGCCGGAAGCGCCGGTTGCGCCACCGTCGACTGACCATCACGCTCCTGACCGTGGCCATCATCGTGGTGTTCGCTGTCTCTTTGATGGTCGGCAACACGTTCTATGGACCGGGGGAGGTGCTGCGGGTGATCCTGGGCGACAGCGTCCCCGGGGCTTCCTTTGCGGTTGGTGAACTCCGGTTGCCCCGCGCCGTGATCGCGACGTTGGCGGGGGTCTCGTTCGGGATGGGTGGTGCCACGTTCCAGACGATGCTGCGTAACCCGCTCGCCTCGCCCGACATCATCGGCATCACCTCCGGCGCCAGCGCCGCCGCGGTGCTCGGCATCGTCTTCCTCTCCCTGTCCCAGACGGCGGTGTCGCTGCTCGCGCTCGCCGGAGCCCTCGCCACGGCCCTGGCGATCTACCTGTTGTCGATCAAGGGCGGTTTCGCGGGCACCAGGCTGATCCTGATCGGGATCGGCATCGCCGCCATGCTGAACAGCCTGACCACCTACGCACTGGCGCAGGCCGCGTCGTGGGATCTACAGACGGCGATGCGGTGGCTCACAGGTAGCCTCAACTCGTCGTCCTGGGAGGTTGCCGCCCCCCTCGCGGCGGTCTGCGTGCTCCTCGTCCCCGCACTCGCTCTTCAAGGCAGAAACCTCGCGGCCCTCGCTCTCGGCGATGACTCCGCCGCAAGCCTGGGGGTGCGGGTCAACCGGGTACGCGTCCTCCTGATTCTGGGTGCCGTGACGCTGCTCGCGGTCGCCACCGCAGCCACCGGTCCCATCGCATTTGTCGCTTTCATGGCAGGGCCGATCGCCGCACGCCTTGTCGGCCCCGGCGACGCTCTGCTGATTCCCGCCGGGGTCGTGGGTGCGTTGCTGGTGCTCCTGGCCGACCTCGTCGGTCAGTTCGCCTTCGACACCCGCTACCCGGTCGGCGTCATCACCGGGGTCCTCGGCGCCCCCTTCCTTATCTGGCTACTGATCCGCACCAACCGCTCAGGAGGCTCACTATGACCGTCTCGCATCAACTTTCAGCCGCTTCGCTGCGGCTCGCCTACGGTGAGCGCACCGTCATCGAACATCTGGACGTGGACCTGCCCGCGGGCAAGGTGACCGCGATCGTCGGAGCCAACGGCTGCGGCAAGTCCACTCTGCTGCGATCGCTGGCGCGGCTGCTGCCGCCTTCGGCCGGTTCCGTGCTGCTCGACGGCGCCGACCTGCGGCGGCTGCCTTCCAAGGGGGTGGCCCGCACGCTCGGGCTGCTGCCGCAGAGCCCGATCGCGCCGGAGGGCATCGCTGTGGCCGACCTGGTCGGGCGTGGACGCCACCCCCACCAGAAATTGCTGGCGCGCTGGAGCGCACGAGACTACGAGGCGGTCGCCGCTGCGCTTGAGGCGACCGGGATCACCGACCTCGCCGACCGCGCCGTCGACGAGTTGTCCGGCGGGCAGCGGCAGAGGGTGTGGATTGCGATGGCGCTCGCGCAGGAGACCGACATCCTCCTGCTCGACGAGCCCACCACCTTCCTCGACGTCGCGCACCAGGTGGAGATCCTCGACCTGCTGAGAGACCTCAACCGCGACCGGGGCACCACGATCGTGATGGTGCTCCACGACATCAACCTGGCCGCCAGGTACGCCGATCACATCTTCGCGCTGCGCCACGGCCGCATCGTCGCTGCGGGCACACCGGCCGACGTGGTTACCGCCGAACTGATCGAAGAGGTGTTTGAGCTCGACTCGCTCGTTATCGCCGACCCGGTCTCGGGTACCCCACTCGTGCTGCCCAGGGGCCGGCACCGGGTCCTGCCCGCCGCATCCTGAACCCGGAAGGAACCTCCATGAGCCTGGCCCCCGACCACCGCTTCTTCCGCGCCCCGGTCGCCTCGATCGTCGACGTGACGCCGAGCTTCCGGCGATTCACCCTCCGCGGCCCCGACCTCACCGACTACGGCGACCCCGGCTACGACCAGCGCGTCAAGATCGTTTTCCCGGGCGACGCGGGCCTTGACGCGATGCCCCGCGGCGAGGAGTGGTACCGGGAATGGCGGGAGCTTCCGACGGCGGGAAGGCCACCGTTTCGCACCTACACGACCCGCGCGGTGCGGGGCGAGGTGGGCGAGGTGGACTTCGACATGGTCGCGCACGCGGTGTCAGGCCCTGCCTCGGCCTGGATCGAGAGCGCTGCCGTCGGCGATGAACTACTGATCTACGGGCCGACGACGGCGCACACCGGAGTCAGCTACGCCATCGACTTCGTGCCTCCCGCAGAGACGGGCCAACTGCTCCTGGCAGGCGACGAGACGGCGGCCCCCGCGATCGCCGTCATCCTCGAACAGCTGCCACCCGAGGCGACCGGCGTCGTGGTCGCAGAGTTGCCGGCGACGGCCGACACCGGCTATCTGCCGCACCATCCGGGATTCGAGTATCGGGTGGTCGGGCGTGACGGTGGGCCGCGCCACCGGCATCTGGTCAACACGGTCGCTGAGGTCGCCGCCCGGCTCGTGCCGGACGGCTGCGGGGCCCTCGTGGAGGAGGTCGACATCGACGAAGGCCTGCTCTGGGAAGTACCACGAACCGCGAAAGGCGGTGCGGCGTTGAAGAGCGCCCCGCTCTACGCCTGGCTGGCAGGCGAGGCGACCGGCATCAAGACGCTGCGACGTCAACTCGTCACGGATGTGGGCATCGACCGTCGCGCCGTCGCCTTCATGGGGTACTGGCGTGAAGGCCGTGCCGAGGTCGAATAGGGGCGTCTCGAGGACTAAACGGTGCCGTCAGGCTCAGTCGTCGTCCTCGGAGCGGTAGATCAGTGACGACTCGACCCCACGCGTGAGCCAGGCGAACAGTTCGCGGGCGGGCCCGTTCATCTGGGTCAACGCACCCGAGCGACCGACCGTCCCCTCGAATCCCTCATCGGAGACCAGCCTGATCGGCGGCAGGTCGTCGCGACGACCCAGTAGGTCGACCTGGAACGCGAGGAGGGAGACCGCAGTCTCCGGAGTCATGCCGTCGGCAGGGAAGGGGCTGCCCAGGTCCATGTGGTGCAGCACCACCTCGCTCAACCTCGCGAGAGGCAACTGGCCTGCGGCGATCTGGCTGCCGGGCCGCAGGATGACGGGGCGGGTGTCGCCCTCAAGGCTGGCCAGCTCAAACTGCAATTCGCTCGCGGTGGTGTCGAGCTGGATCTGCAGCTCCAACCCGCTGGTGAGCGCCCCGATCTCTATCGCGCGACGTTTGGCCGACTGACTCTCATAGAGCCGGACCGGCTGGTCGGCTTCGAGGCCGCGGATCACCCGCACCATCGCCGTCGCGCCTTGGGCCAGATGCGCCGCGACGTGGCTGCGGGTCCATCCCGTGAGCCCGGTAGGGGCCGCCCAATCCTCCTCTGAGTATCCGATTGTGGTACCCAACAGGAGCGAAGTGTGTTCGCGGACCGCGCTCACGACCTCGGAAAACGGGGCGTGGTTGGTCGGCATGGGTCCAAGTTACCAAAGACGTACCATTGCGGGCGTGAATGATCGGCTGGTAGTGCGTGGCGCGCGTGTCCACAACTTGAAGAACGTCTCCCTCGAGCTCCCCAGGGACTCGCTCATCGTCTTCACGGGGCTGAGCGGTTCAGGAAAATCATCCCTGGCCTTCGACACGATCTTCGCGGAAGGGCAACGCCGCTACGTCGAGTCGCTGTCGGCCTATGCACGGATGTTCCTGGGGCAGATGAACAAGCCCGACGTCGACTTCATCGAGGGGCTGTCCCCGGCCGTCAGCATCGACCAGAAATCGACAAGCCGGAACCCCAGGTCGACCGTCGGCACCATCACCGAGGTGTTCGACTACCTGCGGCTCCTGTTCGCCCGGATCGGCGTGCCGCACTGTGAGGTGTGTGGCGCCGTCATCGGACGCCAGACGCCCCAGCAGATCGTCGACCGACTCCTCAGCCTCGACGACGGCACGCGGTTCCAGGTCCTCGCGCCGCTGGTGCGTGGAAGGAAGGGCGAACACGCCGAACTGTTCAGGCAACTGATCGGCGACGGCTACTCCCGCGTGAGGATCGACGGCGACACGTTCCCGCTCACCGAGCTGCCCGACCTGGACAAGAACCGGAAACACAACATCGAGGTCGTCGTCGACCGGGCCGTCGTCCGGGCCTCAGCCAAGCAGCGGATCACCGAGTCGATCGAGACTGCGCTCAATCTCGCCGGTGGCGTGGTGATCGCAGACTTCGTGGACCTGGCCGCCGACGACCCGGAGCGCGAGCGTCGCTTCTCAGAGAAGATGGGCTGCCCCAACGAACACGACGTCAACATCGACGAGCTTGAGCCGCGCCAGTTCTCCTTCAACGGGCCATGGGGCGCCTGCCCCGAATGCTCCGGCCTCGGCACCCTGCTCGACCCGGACCCCGAACTGATCATCCCCAACGACGACCTGACCCTGGATGAGGGTGCGATCGCGCCGTGGACGACCCCGACGATCAAGGGCCACTACGAGCACGTGCTCACCTCGCTCGGTGAGGAGCACGGATTCGACCTGTTCACCCCCTGGCGGCTCCTGCCCGCCGCCGTCCGCAAACTGCTCCTGCAGGGCGCCAAGGGCAACGTCGTGGTGAAGTACCGCAACCGCTTCGGCAGGGTCCGCTCCTTCTCACAGCGTTTCGAAGGCGTCATCCCGTTCATCCGCCGTCGCCACGACGAGGCCGAGACCGATTCGGCGCGTGAACGCTGGGGCGGCTACATGCGCGAGGTCAACTGCCCCGCCTGCGACGGCGCGAGGCTCAAGCCCGCCTCGCTAGGTGTGACGGTGGCCGGACGCAACATCGCACAGATCTCAGACCTGTCGATCGGGGAGGCCGCCGAGTTCCTGGCGGGCCTGAGCCTCACCGAGCGGGAGGCGACGATTGCCGAACGGCTGGTCAAGGAGATCAACGCGCGGCTGAAGTTCCTGCTCGACGTCGGGCTCGACTACCTGACCCTGTCACGTGGTGCCGGGACGCTGTCCGGCGGTGAGGCGCAGCGGATCCGGTTGGCGACCCAGATCGGGTCGGGCCTGGTTGGCGTTCTCTACGTTCTGGACGAGCCGAGCATCGGACTGCATCAGCGTGACAACCGGCGGTTGATCGAGACGCTGCACCGCCTCCGAGACCTGGGCAACACGCTCATCGTCGTCGAACATGACGAAGACACCATCCGCGCCGCGGACTGGGCCGTCGACATCGGCCCCGGCGCTGGCGAGGGGGGCGGCGAGGTCGTCGTCTCCGGGCCGGTGCAATCGCTGTTGAACAATCGCGAGTCGCTGACGGGGGCCTACCTTTCCGGACGGCTGAGTATCCCGGTACCCGAGGTGCGTCGCCCAGGCAACGGCTCGAAGATCGTGGTGCGCGGCGCCCGGGAGCACAACCTGCGCGACATCGACGTGACCTTCCCGCTCGGTGAGCTGATCGCCGTGACTGGAGTGTCCGGCTCCGGCAAGTCGTCGCTGGTCAATTCGATCCTGTACACGGCCGCGGCCAAGGCGATCTACAACGCCAAGGCGGTGCCGGGGAGACACAAGGCGCTCGATGGCCTGGACAACGTAGACAAGGTGATCCAGGTCGACCAGTCGCCGATCGGGCGCACCCCGCGCTCCAACCCCGCCACGTACACCGGCGTGTTCGACAAGATCCGCAACCTGTTCGCGCAGACCCCCGAGGCGAAGGTCCGCGGCTACCAGCCGGGCCGGTTCTCGTTCAACGTCAAGGGTGGGCGCTGCGACAACTGCATGGGTGACGGCACCATCAAGATCGAGATGAACTTCCTGCCGGACGTGTACGTGCCGTGCGAGGTGTGCCATGGCGCCCGCTACAACCGGGAGACGCTCGAGGTGCACTACAAGGGCAAGACGATCGCCGAGGTGCTCGACATGCCGATCAGCGAGGCCGTCGAGTTCTTCGCGCCGATCAACTCGATCGCGCGCTACCTGAAGACGCTCACCGAGGTCGGCCTCGGCTATGTGAGGCTCGGGCAGCCGGCGACGACCCTGTCCGGTGGTGAGGCACAGCGCGTCAAGTTGGCCGCCGAGTTGCAGAAGCGTTCGACCGGCCGGACCCTCTACGTGCTCGACGAGCCCACCACGGGCCTCCACTTCGAAGACATTCGGCGCCTGCTGGCGGTGCTGCAGCGCCTGGTCGACGCGGGCAACACCGTCGTCACGATCGAACACAACCTCGACGTGATCAAGTCGGCCGACTGGGTGATCGACATGGGGCCGGACGGCGGTTCGCGCGGCGGGACGGTGGTCGCGACGGGCACGCCTGAGGACGTGGCGGCAAACGACGACTCGGTGACCGGGCAGTTCCTCAAACCGATGCTCTCCCAAGCCTGAGAGGTGGGGCGGGCGCACAGGCATCAGGCCATGGGCGCCGTCAGCCCTGGATAGGCGGTACCGGTCGCTCCTGACGAGCGACCTATGATCGCTTGCATGGCCGACCCCTCAACCTACCGCCCACGCCCGGGCAGCATCCCGACCGATCCCGGGGTCTACCGGTTCTTCGACGCCTTCGGCAACGTCATCTACGTCGGCAAGGCCAAGAACCTGCGGCAGCGACTCAACTCCTACTTCGCCGACCCGTCTGCGCTTCATTTCCGCACCCAGACGATGGTGCGCACCGCGAACAAGGTCGAGTGGACCGTGGTCGCCTCAGAGTTGGAGGCGCTGCAACTCGAGTACACCTGGATCCAGCAGTTCGACCCACGGTTCAACGTCAAGTACCGCGACGACAAGTCCTACCCCTGGCTCGCGGTCACCATGGGAGAGGAATACCCACGGGTGTTCGTCGGCCGGGGCGCGAAGAAGCGTGGCATCCGCTACTTCGGCCCGTTCGGGCAGGCCTGGGCCATCCGGGACACGGTCGACCTCCTGCTGCGAGTGTTCCCGATGCGCTCCTGCACGCAGGGCGTGTTCAACCGGGCCAGGTCTTCCGGTCGCGCCTGCCTGCTCGGCGACATCGGCAAGTGCTCGGCGCCGTGCGTAGGCAGGGTCTCAGCAGAGGAGCATCGGGGGATCGCCGAGGACTTCTGCGCATTCATGGCCGGCAACACCGGCGGCATCATCGGCCGCATCGAACGCGAGATGTATCAGGCCTCATCAGATCTCAATTTTGAGCGGGCAGCCGTGCTGCGCGACTCGCTCGGGGCACTCAAACGGGTGCAGGAGAAGAACTCGGTCGTGCTGAAGGACGGCTTGCGCGCGGACATCATCGGGCTCGCCGACGACGGCCAGCAGGTGGCGGTCCAGGCGTTCCACGTCATCGACGGCCGCATCCTCGGGGAGCGTGGCTGGATCGCCGACCGAGCCGATGATCGGCCCCTCACCGAGCTGCTCGACGCGTTCCTTGAGCAGCTCTACACCGACGACCTGGAGATCCCACCCCACATCCTCTCCTCCGTCGAGGCCGAGGATGCGGTTGCCGCGCACCTGACCGTCCGGCGAGGGGGCAACGTGACGATAAAGGTGCCGCTGCGCGGCGAGAAGCGGGCGCTGCTCGACACCGCAGTCAAGAACGCCGAACTGGCGCTCAGCCAGGCGAAGCTGAGGCGCTCCACCGACCTGACGACCCGGAACCTGGCGCTGGACGAGGTGGCGCGTGCGCTCGACCTCACCGAGCCGCCACTGCGGATCGAGTGCTACGACATTTCACACACCATGGGCACCGAGGTCGTCGGGTCGATGGTGGTGTTCGAAGACGGCCTGGCCCGCAAGAGCGAATACCGCCGGTTCATCATCAAGGGCTTCGAGGGCAGCAACGACGTCGCGGCCATCCGAGAGGTGCTGAGTCGACGGCTGCGTCGGCTGGTGGACGAACGGACCTCCGACGTTCTCGTCGACGCCACGACCGGCGAGGCGGCGAAGTTCGCCTATGCACCCGCACTGATCGTGGTCGACGGTGGCCAGCCTCAGGCCAACGCCGCAGCCGAGGTGTTGCGCGAGTTCAATCTCGAGGGCGAGATCGCCCTGTGTGGGCTCGCGAAGCGGCTCGAGGAAGTGTGGCTGCCGGGGGAGGATTACCCGGTCATCCTGCCCCGCGCCTCCGAGGGTCTCTACCTCCTGCAGCGGCTGCGCGACGAGGCACACCGCTTCGCGATCACGCACCACCGGTCAAGGCGGGCCAAACACGTGGTCGAGTCCGTGCTGGACGGGGTGCCGGGTCTAGGCGAGTTGCGCAGGAAGGCGCTGCTGAAGTACTTCGGGTCGATGCGGAAACTGCGGCTGGCAACGGTCGAAGAGATCGCCGAGGTCCCTGGGTTCGGGCCGACTCTCGCGCTCGCGGTCAAGGAGGCGGTCGCCGACACCGGAGGTGAGGCGATCAACCTCGCCACCGGGGAGGTGAGTGAGATCTGAGACCCGATTTGAACGTCGTTCAAAACGGGTGGTTAGATAGGTGCGCCCCATGAACCAGGAGGACCCATGACCACGCAGAGTGCATCCCGCCCCAGGGCGGCAATCGCGCCGATGGACCTGGCCTACATCGCCGTCTTCGCGGCGCTGCTCGCCGCCATGTCGCTGACCCCCGCCATCCCCGTAGCGGGGCTTCCCGCCCCGATCACGCTCCAGACTCTCGGCGTCATGCTGGCGGGACTCTGCCTCGGCGCGTGGCGTGGAGCCGCCGCTGTCGGCTTGTACCTGCTCGTCGGCCTGGCGGGCATCCCGGTCTTCGCGGGCGGCGCGGCCGGTATCGCGCCGTTCGTCGGGCCCACCGGGGGCTACCTCGTCTCCTTTCTGATCTCAGCCTTCGTGATCGGGCTGGCGGCCTCGTGGATCGTCCGGCGCGCCGACAAGCTGCGGTTCGTCTGGTTCGTGGCCGCGTGCCTCGTGTCGCGGGTCGTTGTCATCTGGCCACTTGGCGTCTTCGGCATGGCCCGGGCGCTAGGCAAGCCCATGTCGACGATGTGGGTCGCCGACCTCGCCTTCTGGCCGGGGGACGTGATCAAGACGGTTATCGCCTGCCTGATCGCCGTCGCGGTTCACAAGGCCTTCCCGAGGTTGCTTGGCCGATGATCCAACTGCGTGACGTCTCGGTGCGCGTGCCGGTCATCGGTCGGAACGCGCCCGACCGCACGCTCCTGGATGCCGTCTCACTCGATCTGACCGAGCATCGGATCGCGGTCATCGGCGCCAACGGGTCGGGCAAGTCGACGTTGTTGCGGCTGCTCAACGGGCTACGGACGCCGAGCAGCGGCCAGGTGCTCGTGGCAGGCCACGACACGGTCGAGGAGGCCAAGACCGTCCGTTCCCTGGTCGGGTTCGTGTTCACGGATCCGCTGGCGCAACTCTTGATGCCGACGCCCGTCGAAGATGTCGAACTGAGCCTCAGAACCCGGATCCGCAACCGGGTGGCCCGGGCCGATGCGGCCCAGCGGCTGCTCGATGAGCGGGGGATCGGGCGGGTCGCGCACCAGAGCATCTACGACCTCAGTGGAGGGGAACGGCAACTGGTCGCGCTGACCAGCGTGCTGGCGGTCGAGCCTGAGGTGATCGTCGCGGACGAACCCACCACGCTGCTGGACCTGCGAAACAAGCTGATGCTGCGGGACATCTTCGAGACACTCCCGCAGCAGTTGATCTTTTCGACGCACGACCTCGATTTCGCCCGCGAGGCGCAGCGGGTCATCGTCATCGATGGTGGCCGCGTGATGGCCGACGGCGACCCTGACGCGGCGATCGCCGCCTACGCGGGGGCGATGCGGGCATGAACGCGCGCACGACGCTGTTCGGCACCTTCGAGCCGGGTGACGGGTGGCTCTTCAGGATGCCGGTCGGCTGGAAGTACGCGTTGATGCTCGGCATCGCGTTGCCGCCGCTGTTCATCTGGGAATGGTGGGCCACACTTGCAGCGTTGGTCCTCGCGGTCGGCGCCCTGCTGAGCTCAGGCATCGGGGCGCGCAGGGCTCTGGCGCTTGGTTGGTACCTGTGGGCGCTGCTCGCCGCGATGGCGCTCTATCAGGCGGCGTCGACGCTGTTCGAGGCCGCGTTCGTTTCGCCGGGGAACGTGCTGGCAGCGGTTCTCGCATCCCGGATGTTGACGCTCACCACGTCGACGCCTGACCTGATGGACGCGCTGTCCACCGCGCTCAGGCCCATCCGACTGGTCGGCGGGAACCCGGATTCGGTTTCGCTCGTGATCGCTTTGATGCTCCGCTCGATCCCGTACCTTGCCGGGTCGTTGCAGGATGCCCGCGATGCGGCGCGGGCCCGTGGGTCGGAACGCAACCCGGTCCTGCTGCTGAGCCCGGCCGTCGTCGGGTCGGTGGCCTACGCGCAGCGCACCGGTGAGGCGCTGCACGCCCGGGGGCTGCCCGGAGACCGACCCGACGACCGGCCGAGGATCAACGCAGGCCGCGCATCATCTTGACGATCCAACGGTTTAACACGGCCATCACGGCCGCCACCACGATCGATGCGATGCCGAGGAACAGGAAGTAGGGGACCTCGTTGTTCGGGTTGTAGAACCCGGCGAGCGTGCCGGCCATCGAGGAACCCAACGCCACGGACAGGAAGAACAGCGCGATCATCTGCGTGTGGAACGCCTTCGGCGCCAGCTTCGTCGCAAGCGACTGGCCGACGGGGCTCAGGCACAGCTCGGCCATCGTGAACAGGAACAGGATCAGCACGATCCACAACAGAGGCGTCGAGTTCGCGCCCCCGTTGGCGTAGGGGATGAACAGCAGGAAAGCCGCACCCATCAGGAACGTGCCGGACGCGAACTTCAGTGGAGTGCTCGGCTGACGCGAACCCATGGCGGTCCACATTGCGGCGAACACGCCAGCGAAGATGATGATGAACACCGGGTTGATCGAGTTCACCCAGGCCGGGCTCATCTCCCAGCCGAGGATGGTGCGATTCAGGCGCTTGTCGGCGTAGAGCGCGATAACGGTGAACTGTTGCTGGAACAGAGACCAGAAAGTGGCGCTGGCCAGGAACATCGGGATGAACGAGATGACGCGGGAGCGTTCGTCGGCGGTGATGTTCTTGGAGGACAGGATGACGGCGAACAGGGCGACCGCGGTGATGAGGGTCAGGGCCGTGACGATGTTCGAGAGCCGGGCGGCGGGGAGTAGCCCGAACTTGGCGGCCCCCGCGATGACCAGGACGGCGGCCACGGCGATGCCCAGGTATCGGCTCCTCTGGTTGGCGGGCAGCGGGTTGGTGGGCGCCTTGCCGACATTTCCGATCGTGCGGCGACGTAGCAGCGCGTACTGGATGAGGCCGCAGGCCATGCCGATCGCGGCGGCACCGAAGCCCCAGTGGAAGCCTCTCTCGCCCCACAACCAGCCGGTCAGCAGCGGGCCGACCAGGGCGCCGAGATTGACTCCCATGTAGTAGATGGAAAAGCCTGCGTCGCGTCGGTTGTCACCGAGCGCATACATCTCGCCGAGCACCGAGGAAGTGGTCGCCTTGAGGGTGCCGGAGCCGAGCGCGACGCAGATCAGGCCCACACCGACGCCGATGAGCCCCGGGAGGACCGCCAGCGCGATGTGGCCGAACATGATCAGGACGGCGCCGTAGAAGAGGGTCCTTTCCGACCCGAGGAGCCTGTCGGCGACCCAGGCACCGAGCACGGCGGAGAGGTAGACGAGGCCACCGTAGGCGCCGACGATCGAGACGGCCGCGGCCTCGGGCAGGCCGAGCCCGCCCTTGGTGACGGAGTAGTAGAGGTAGAAGGCGAGAATGGCCTGCATGCCATAGAAGCTGAAGCGCTCCCACATCTCGACGCCTGCAAGGTTCCAGAGCCCGGCAGGGTGTCTCCTGCTGGTCTCTGTGGTCAGTTGCTCAGAAATCACTCCTCCCACTTTGCCACTTCCCCGGGTCAAGATCTGAGTCGTGGCCCCCCGACGCCGCGCGGAGCCCGTATGCTACGCGCGCGTTCACGGCATCCCGCCCGCGCAATGCCTTCTCGTGCATGCAGGCGTGACTGGCCGATAGGCTGGGCGCATGGCCGACGACCTTGAGATCGCACTGATCACCGGACTCTCCGGCGCCGGTCGGCGGACCGCTGCCCACACCATGGAGGATCTGGGCTGGTACGTGGTGGACAACCTCCCGCCCAAGATGATCCCCGCGCTGGCCGAAACGCTGCGTCAGGACCACGTCCCGAGGCTCGCGATCGTCGTCGATGTGCGCTCCCGGGAGCAGTTCGACCAGGTGCCGGCCGCTCTGGCCGAGATCAGGTCGAGGGGGGTCATCGTCACCACCGTCTTTCTGGAGGCGGCCGAAGACGTCATCGTCCAGCGCCAGGAGTCGAACCGCAGACCCCTCCCGTTGCAGGGCGGCGACCGCCTGATCGAAGGGATCGAGCGGGAACGCCGCGTCCTGGCCGACCTGCGGGCTGAAGCCGACATCGTCGTCGACACCACGAGGCTTTCGGCCCGGCAGTTGGCGCAGCGGATCGCCAACCATTTCGGCGACGAGTTGACCGACAAGGTCCAGATCTCGATCATCTCCTTCGGGTTCAAGAACGGTGTGCCCATCGATGCTGAGATGGTCTTCGACGTCCGGTTCCTACCCAACCCGTTCTGGATTCCCGAGCTTCGGCCCAAGTCGGGCCTCAGCCGCGACGTAGCGGGTTACGTGCTGAAGCACGAGGCGGCGCAACAGTTCCAGGACCACATGGTCGCGCTGATGAAGACCGTCGCCCCCGGCTACCTGTCCGAGGGCAAGCGGCAGGTCACCGTGGCCATCGGATGCACCGGCGGCAAGCATCGCTCCACCTCGATGGGCGAGGAACTGGCGACGAGGCTCCGGGCGGAGGGCTTCCCCACGACGGTGCTCCACCGGGATCTGGGGAAGGAATGAGTTTCGGCGTCCTGCCCCGCGTCGTCGCCCTCGGCGGCGGCCACGGCCTGTCCGCCTCACTCACGGCCCTCAGACGGATAACCGATCGTCTGACTGCGGTGGTCACCGTCGCCGACGACGGTGGCTCCTCCGGGCGGCTCCGAGACGAGTTCCACATCCTCCCCCCGGGGGACCTACGGATGGCCCTTGCCGCGTTGTGCTCGGATGACAACGTCGGACGCACATGGGCGAATGTGCTGCAGTGGCGGTTTGCGGGGGAGGGACCCCTGGCCGGCCATGCCATCGGCAACCTGCTGATCGCAGCACTGTGGCAGCAATTCGACGACCCGGTCGAAGGGCTCGACATGGTAGGTGACCTGCTCCGCACCAGGGGTCGGGTGCTGCCGATGAGTTCCGTGCCGTTGGAGATCGAGGCGGACGTGCTCGGCCTCGACCCCTTCGAACCGGACGAGGTGTGTACCTTGAGCGGGCAGTCGACCGTGGCGAAGTCGCGCGCGACAGTGCAGGCAATCCGGCTGATCCCTGAGGCACCACCCGCCCGCGCCGAGGCCGTCCAGGCCATCATGCAGGCAGACAGCGTGGTGCTGGGTCCGGGGTCCTGGTTCACAAGCGTGATCCCGCACCTGCTGGTACCGGACCTCGCCAAGGCACTCCTGACGACCACCGCAAGGCGCATCCTTGTCCTCAACATCGCGCCCGCAGACGAAACCGACGGATTCAGCGCCTCCCGGCACATCGAGTTGCTTGCCGAACACGCACCGGGGCTACGGCTCGACGTGGTGGTAGCAGATGAACAGTTCGCCGACACCGACCCACATCTGGGGTCCTATGTCGCGTCGCTTGGTGGCCGACTCGTCAGCGCCGATCTGGCGGTGCGTGGAGGCGCCGCTCAGCACGACCCGAACCGGCTCGCCTCAGTGCTGCACGAGGTTATCAACGCTTGAGGACCGCTGATCAGCCATGTCCTCGCGGAGAACAGCACTGATCAGCACTTCCTGAGCGTGTGGCCGCTTGTGGCAGACTTCGGCCCATGGCTCTGACGCAGAAGGTGAAGGCCGAGTTGGCCGCCGTGGACGTGCCGCACCCGCCGGTGCGGCGTGCGGAGTTGGCCGCCATGCTGCGTTTCGCCGGTGGGATCCACCTGGTAGGCGGCCGGATCGTGATCGAGGCGGAGTTCGATACCGGAGCGGTGGCGCGAAGGCTCCGGAGCCACATCTCCGAGCTGTACTCCATCGACTCGGACCTGTTGGTGATCAACGCGTCCGGGGTCCGTCGGGGGCCGCGATACACCGTCCGAGTGGTGCGTGAGGGTGAACAACTGGCTCGGATGACGGGCCTGGTCGACCAGTTCCGGCGCCCCGTGCGGGGGCTGCCGCCAACCGTGGTCAGCGGCTCTGTTGCCGATGCGGTGGCCGTGTGGCGCGGCGCATTCCTGGCGCGCGGTTCCCTGACCGAGCCGGGCCGATCAATGTCGCTCGAGGTCACCTGCCCCGGCGCGGAGGCGGCGCTGGCTCTGGTGGGTGCAGCCCGCAGGCTTGGGATATCCGTAAAATCGCGCGAGGTACGAGGGGTCGACCGGGCTGTGATCCGTGACGGAGACGCCATCGCCGAGCTTCTCACCCGCATGGGCGCTGCGGAGACCCGCATCGCGTGGGACGAGCGACGCAGGCGCCGGGAAGTGCGCGCGTCGGTCAACAGGTTGGCCAACTTCGACGACGCGAACCTCAGGCGCTCGGCCCGGGCAGCGGTCACCGCAAGCGCGCGTGTCGAGCGGGCGATGGAGATCCTGGGGGAGGATATTCCCGAGCATCTTCGGCTGGCAGGTGAGTTGCGGCTGGCCCACCGGCAGGCGAGCCTGGAGGAACTCGGCAGACTGCACGAACCGCCGCTCACGAAGGACGCGGTGGCGGGCAGGATCCGCCGTCTGCTGGCCACGGCTGACCGAGCGGCAGAGAAGGCAGGCATCCCGAACACCGAGGCCAGCCTGCCCGCGGATCTTAGGGACGACGAGTAGATCGAGGCTTATTAGTCCCCGCCGCTTGCTCCGGCCCCTGAGACGGTTAGGATGAACTTGTCCGTATGCGTCGATGAGGCGCTTGGTAGCTCGAAAGGGATCGAATTCCACATGACCGTTAAGGTTGCAATCAACGGGTTTGGCCGCATCGGCCGCAACTACTTCCGGGCGCTTGTCGCCGCGGGGGCCGATCTTGATGTCGTCGCCGTCAACGACCTGACCGACAACAAGACGCTGGCCCACCTCCTCAAGTACGACTCGATCCTCGGGCGCTTCCCCGGCGAGGTCACCTACAACGATGAGGCCATCATCATCGATGGCAAGGAGATCAAGGCATTCGCCGAGAAGGATCCCGCCAACCTCCCCTGGGGCGAGCTGGGCGTCGACATCGTCATCGAGTCCACCGGCTTCTTCGTGGACGCGACCAAGGCCCACGCGCACATCGACGCTGGCGCCAAGAAGGTGCTCATCTCCGCCCCGGCGAAGAACGAGGACATCACCATCGTCATGGGTGTCAACGACAACCTGTACGATCCGGCAGCGCACAACATCATCTCCAACGCGTCCTGCACGACCAACTGCCTCGCCCCGATGGCCAAGGCCCTCAACGACGGCCTCGGCATCGTCAAGGGTCTGATGACCACGATCCACGCCTACACGCAGGATCAGAACCTGCAGGACGGCCCGCACAAGGATCTGCGTCGCTCGCGCGCCGCCGCCCTCAACATGGTTCCCACCACCACCGGCGCGGCCAAGGCCGTTTCCCTGGTGCTGCCCGAACTGAAGGGCAAGCTCGACGGCTACGCCATGCGCGTCCCCACCCCGACCGGTTCCGCGACCGACCTCACCTTCGAGGCCTCCCGCGAGACCACCGTCGAAGAGGTCAACGCGATCGTCAAGGCAGCAGCCGACGGCAAGGTCCTCGTCTACACCGAGGATGAGATCGTCAGCAAGGACATCGAGACCGACCCGGCCTCCTGCGTCTTCGACTCCAAGCTCACCAAGGTGATCGGCAACCAGGTCAAGGTTCTCGGCTGGTACGACAACGAGTGGGGCTACTCCAACCGTCTCGTCAACCTCACCGAGCTCGTCGCCTCGAAGCTCTGATCCCGCCACTTCCCAAGTGCGCTGAACGACGGCCCCGTGTTCCCCAATGGGGATCGCGGGGCCGTTTCACACCAAAGACTAGAAAGGTCCACCTTGAAATGAAGTCCGTTGCAGACCTCGGTGATCTCACCGGCAAGCGGGTCCTCATCCGCTGCGATTTCAACGTTCCGCTGGATGCTGAAAAGAACATCACCGACGACGGCCGCATCCGGGCCGCGCTCCCGACGCTGACGCAGCTGCGTGAGGCCGGTGCGCGCATCGTCATCATGGCCCACCTCGGCCGCCCGAAGGGTGAGGCGAATCCCAAGTACTCGCTGGCCCCCGTCGCCGCACGGCTCGGTGAGCTGTTGGGCACCGACGTCCACCTCGCCGCCGACGTCGTCGGAGAGTCGGCTCAGGCCACCGTCGCGGCCCTGTCCGACGGAGAGGTCGCACTGCTGGAGAACGTTCGATACGAGCCAGCCGAGGAGTCGAAGGACGAGGCTGCCCGGGCCGAACTCGCCGCGAAGTATGCCGCATTCGGCGATGTGTTCGTCTCCGACGGTTTCGGCGTCGTGCACCGCAAGCAGGCGTCCGTCTACGACGTCGCCAAGCTGCTGCCCAACGCCGCCGGTTCGCTGGTCGCAAAGGAGGTCAGCATCCTCAAGGCGCTGACGGAGAACCCCGAGCGCCCCTACGCCGTCGTCCTGGGCGGTGCGAAGGTCGCCGACAAGCTCTCCGTGATCGACAACCTGCTCAAGGTCGCCGACACGCTGGTCATCGGCGGCGGCATGCTGTTCACGTTCCTGGCGGCCCAGGGTAAGGGCATCGGCAAGTCGCTGGTGGACGAGGGCAACCTCGAGACCTGCCGCAACTACCTCGCGGAGGCTGAGGCCGCAGGCAAGAGGATCCTGCTGCCGGTCGACGTACGTGTCGCCGACGGCATGGACTTCGGCGCCCGGGAGGTGTTCGGCCCCGTCGATGTGGTCTCGGTCGACGCGATCCCCGCAGACAAGATGGGGCTCGACATCGGCCCTGAGTCTGAGGTGCTCTTCGCCGATGCCATCAAGGCGGCAAAGACCGTGTTCTGGAACGGCCCCATGGGTGTCTTCGAGATCAAGGAACTCGCCGAAGGCACCGCCGCGGTAGCCAAGGCGCTGACCGAGGTCGACGGGTTGTCCGTCGTGGGCGGCGGCGATTCAGCCGCAGCGGTCCGCACCCTCGGGCATTCCGACGACGAATTCGGTCACATTTCAACCGGCGGCGGAGCGTCGCTGGAATTCCTGGAGGGCAAGGAACTGCCCGGCATTTCCGTACTGGAGGAGAACAACTGATGTCCCGCACGCCAATCATGGCCGGCAACTGGAAGATGAACATCGACCATGTCGAGGCCACCGGACTCGTGGAGAAGATCCACTACACCCTCGTCGACAAGGACTGGGACCCGAAGAAGTCGGAATGCGTGCTCTGTGTGCCGTTCACCGACATTCGCACCGTCCGCACCTTGCTCGACGGCGACCGCATCCCGTTCGGGCTTGGTGCACAGAACGTGTCCCAGCACGACAACGGCGCCTACACCGGTGAGATCTCGACCGCGATGCTGAAGAAGCTGAACGTCGGCTACGTGGTCCTCGGCCACTCCGAGCGTCGCCAGTACTTCGGTGAGACCGATGAGCTTGTCAACGCCAAGACCCTCAAGGTGCTTGGCGCCGGCATGATCCCGATCGTCTGCGTCGGTGAAGGCCTCGACATCCGCAAGGCAGGGGAGCACGTCGAGTACACCCTCAACCAGGTCCGCGGCGCGCTCGCTGGCCTCAGCGCTGAGCAGGTCGCAGGCCTGGTCATCGCCTACGAACCGGTCTGGGCCATCGGCACCGGCGAGGTCGCCACCCCGGCCGACGCGCAGGAGGTGTGCGGCGCAATCCGCGGCGAGGTCGCCTCGTTGTATGACGGGCCTACCGCTGAGGCGGTCCGCATCCAGTACGGCGGCTCGGTGAAGTCCGGCAACGTGGTGCAGATCATGGACCAGCCCGACATCGACGGCGCACTCGTCGGTGGCGCGAGCCTCCAACCGGAGGAGTTCGCGGCGATCGTACGGTTCTACCAGCTCTGATCTAGCAGCGCGGCGGTGTCTCGACCACGGTCGGGACACCGCCGCGTCGTGCTTGCTACGCTGGAGTGCCGATGTGGAATTACTTGGCTTGTCGGATAACATGTAACCCGTGATTGTCCCCTTGATGTCCTGGCCCGTCATGACGCTTTCGATCATCGTCTCGATCCTGAGCGTCATCCTCGCGGCTACCGTCCTCCTCCACAAAGGCCGTGGCGGCGGAATGTCAGATTTGTTCGGTGGTGGCATGTCCACCTCCATGGGCGGAGCCTCCACGGCGGAGCGTCGGCTCGACCGGATCACGGTCATCCTGGCGCTTCTGTGGCTGCTGACCATCGCCGGTCTGCTGGTGCTCTACCGCATCGAAGTCTGACGACTTCAGGGCAATTCACGACATTTCTCCCTTCTTCTTAGGAGCATACAAATAGTGGCTGGTGGCAACGCCATTCGTGGTACACGTGTCGGTGCGGGTCCAATGGGCGAGGCGGAGCGGGGTGATACCGCTCCTCGCCGTAATGTTTCGTATTTTTGTTCGGGTGGTCATGTGACTCGTCCGACGTTCGCGGCTGATGCTCAGATTCCGGAGTCTTGGGATTGTCCGCGGTGTGGGTTGCCGGCGAACATGGATGCGGAGAATCCTCCGCCGCCGCCGAAGATCACGCCGTACAAGACGCATCTGGCTTATGTGAAGGAGCGTCGTACTGAGGCGGAGGCTGCTCAGATCCTTGAGGAGGCTGTGACGGCGTTGCGTGCGCGTCGGGCCAGCGGCGAGGTCATCTACTAAGAACCTGCTTATGAAACGGGCCCCGGCTTCAAGCCGGGGCCCGTTTCGTGTTGGAGCACACGAGTAATGGCTGGTTCCCACGCCATTCGCGGTTCCAAATGGTCGTGGGGTACGGGACGGCGAGGAGGCGGTGGTCGATGTTCGTGGGCGGACGGAGCAGAATCGACCAGTGGCCGATTTTCGCGCGTGGTGTCGGGGCGAGCTGAGCCTAGTGCAGCGTCGCCACGACACCAGCGATCCGCCGTCGTCACCAGGGATATGCCGTCGACACCAGCGTTCCGCCGTCGATACCTGCGGAAGGGCTGGTCACCAGCGGTATACGGCTGGTGTTCAGCGATACTGCTGGTATCGGCCGCAAACCGCTGGTGTCCCACGCCGATCACCAGCATCAGCGTCGTCTCGAGGCACGGTGCCGTGGGGACGCCCGGTCGCTGGCCGGGCGCGCGTCACCAGCGTTCCGGCGTCGATACCTGCGGAAGTGCTCGTCACCAGCGGTATACGGCTGGTGTCCAGCGATACTGCTGGTATCGGCCACAAACCGCTGGTGTCCAGCAATACCGCTGGTATCCACAATCCGCTGGTGTCCACGACCATCACAACTCGACGGTCGAACACGACAGGCCCCACAGTCACTCAG